>JACCZL010000416.1 GCA_013695975.1 Chloroflexota bacterium | reverse complement strand
GTTCGCGAACCGCCCCTACGATTGCCATGCCGTCGCTCTCGACCACGACATCGCGCGTCTGGTCTCCGACCGACATCGACCAGGCCGAGCCCGCCGGGTTGTCGGGCCGGTCATCCCGTCGGCCGATAACTGTGCGTGGCGCCCCGTCGACCCGATAGGTCAGCACGATGCCCTCGTCGAGCAGGCGCCAGGGCCTGAGCGTGCGCCAGGGGTCGCCCAGCGGCTCGGCGACGCGGGTTGCTAGCTCGAAGGCCGCGGCAGCGGCGAGGGCTTCCAGCGGCGGCGCTGCCTCGACGCTGGGACGCCACTCGTGGGCCAGGAAGTCGGTCGTCGTCTCGCCGGCCGCGAAACGAGGGTGGTCGAGGACCCAGCGGAGGAGGGACAGGTTGGTCTGGGGGCCCGCCACGATGTAGCGCTCGATCGCCCAGCGGGCTCGCGCCAGGGCGGTGGCGCGATCTTCGCCGAAGGCGATCAGCTTCGCCAGCATCGCGTCGTAATACGTGTTGACGATGTCGCCCTCGGCGAAGCCGACGTCGTGGCGCAGGCCGTGGCCGAGCGGCGGCGCGAACCGCTCGAGGCGACCGGCCGCCGGCAGGAAGTCGCGGGAAGGGTCCTCGGCGTAGACCCGACACTCGATCGCGTGCCCGCGCAGCGCCACCTCCTCCTGGCGCAGGCCGAGCGGCCGGCCGGCTGCGATCTCGAGCTGGCGCCGGACCAGGTCCAGCCCGGTCACCAGCTCGGTCACCGGGTGCTCGACCTGGAGGCGGGCGTTCATCTCGATGAAGTAGAAGCGCCCTTTGGCGTCGAGCAAAAACTCACAGGTGCCGGCGTTGGCGTAGCCGGCGGCGCGGGCAGCGCGGACGGCTGTGGCCCCCAGCGCGGCCCGCAGCTCTGGGCCGACGGCCGGGGAGGGGCTCTCCTCGATCACTTTCTGGTGGCGGCGCTGGACGCTGCACTCGCGCTCGCCCAGGTGGACCAGCGCCCCGTGGTGGTCCCCTAGGACCTGGACCTCGACGTGGCGAGCCGGTGCGATGTAACGCTCGAGGATCATCGCCCCGTCGCCGAAGGCCGCGCGGGCCTCGCGTCGGGCCCCTTCCAGCGCCTCTGAGAACGCCTCGGGGTGGATGACCACCCGCATCCCACGGCCACCCCCGCCGGCGGCCGCCTTGATCAGCAGCGGGAAGCCGATCTCTCGGGCCCGCGCCAGCAGCGTCTCGTCATCTTGCTCGTCCCCATCGTAGCCAGGCACGACCGGCACGTCGTGGCGGGCCACCAGCCGACGGGCGGCCGCCTTGTCGCCCATCAGTCGCATCGCGGCCGGCGGCGGCCCGACGAAGGTGACCTTGGCGGCGGCGCAGGCCGCGGCGAAGTCGGCGTTCTCGGACAGGAACCCGTAGCCAGGGTGGATCGCCTCGGCGCCGGTCAGGCGCGCCACTTCGAGGATGCGGGTTTGGTTCAGGTAGCTCTCGCGGGCCGGGGGCGACCCGATCGGGTGCGCCTCGTCGGCCAGGCGGGTGTGCAGCGCGCCGCGATCGGCCTCCGAGTAGACCGCGATGGCGTGGATGCCCAGCTCCTGGCAGGCGCGGAGCACCCGCACCGCGATCTCGCCACGGTTGGCCACCAGGACCCGCCGAAACGGTGGACTCACGCGGCCTCCATGTCCGATAGCGTACACGACCCCGCCTGGAAAGCCCCCACCCCTCCCTCTCCCCGAGTTTGGGGAAGGGGCTTTCCGGTCCGAGCGGCGATGACTTTTCGCGGCCAGCCGATTGTGGTATTCTGAATGTGGTGAAAGGAGGTGATGCTCTATGAGTAGTCGTCGAGGGGGCATCCTGGGAGGTCTGACCTCCTAGCCCTTGGTACAGGGGATGCCATCTCAGGATGCCCCCTCTCGTGTGCAGAGCACGGGTGACGGACCCGCCAGGTGGCGGGTCCGTTGCTGTTCGGGTCTTGATGGAGTAGCAGGCTCCCGTCGCTGGCTCTGGTGGCTCCGGGAGTAGCCCAAAGGGACGGAGCCCCGTCCGCCCTTCGCGATGAGGAGAGAGGCTTGGCTGACGAGCGAGACTACACAGCGCGATGCGTCATGGTCGTGGTCGCCCACCCCGATGACGCGGAGTTCATGGCGGCGGGTACGGTGGCAAAGTGGGCCCGCGAGGGCAAGGATGTGGTTTACGTGCTTTGCACGAACGGCGACAAGGGCACGTCCGACCAGTCGGTCAGCCCGGTCGACCTGGCCGAAGCGCGTCGCCGAGAGCAGCAAGCCGCGGGCGACCGACTCGGCGTGCGCGAGGTGGTCTTCCTCGGCTACGAGGACGGCGTCCTCCAGAATTCGCTGGCCCTGCGGCGGGACGTCGTCCGCCAGATCCGGCGCTTCAAGCCGGACGTCGTGGTCTGCCAGGACCCGACGACGCGCTGGTCGGCCCAGGGCTACATCAACCATCCCGACCACCGCGCTGCCGGCGACGCGACCCTCGACGCGGTCTACCCGTCGGCACGCGATCCGCACGTCTTCCCGGACCTGCTGGCTGAGGGCCTCGAGCCGCACAAGGTCCGCGAGGTGTACGTC
>JACCZL010000413.1 GCA_013695975.1 Chloroflexota bacterium | reverse complement strand
GGCCTGGACCCGCTCGCGCTGGATCTCGCCGAGCAGCGCTTCGGTCTCGACCGCCTCGGGGCTCAGGAGGGAGCGGGCCCGCTCGACGATGTCGGCCGGCAGCCCGAGCCGGCTGGCGATCGCCAGGGCGTTGCTCTGGCCGGGCACGCCGACGAGCAGGCGATAGGTCGGGGCCAACGTCGCCAGGTCGAACTCGACCGAGGCGTTCTCGATCCGCGGTGTCGCGTGGGCGAACGCCTTGAGCTCGGAGTAATGGGTCGTGGCGACGACGATCGCGCCGCGTTCGCGGAGGTAGGTCAGGATGCCGCGGGCCAGGGCGGAGCCTTCCTGCGGATCGGTGCCCGCCCCCAGCTCGTCGAGCAGGACCAGCGTGCAGGCGTCGACGTGTTGAAGCATCTCGACGATGTGGGTCACGTGGGATGAGAAGGTCGAGAGGCTCTGCTCGATGCTCTGCTCGTCGCCGATGTCGGCGTTGACGGCGCCAAAGACGGCCAGCTCGGAGCCCGCGGCCGCGGGGACCTGGAGCCCGGCCTGGGCCATCAGTTGGAGCAGCCCGACCGTCTTGAGCGCCACCGTCTTGCCGCCGGTGTTTGGTCCGGTGATCACGAGCACGTCGAAGTCTCCGCCCAGCTCAACCGTCAGCGGAACCACCTCGCCGCGGAGGAGCGGATGGCGGGCTTCGAGCAGGCGGACGATCGGCCGCCCGTCGGTCCTCGGGAGTCGGTGGAGCCTCGGGCGGCTCGCGTCCATCTCGTCGGCGAGTCGACCCTTTGCCAGGCAGAGATCTAGCTCGGCCAGCGCCTGGACGCTGCTGTCGAGGGCGTCCCGCTCGAGCGCGACCTGGCCGCTGAGGGCCCGCAGGATCCGCTCGACCTCGTGCCGCTCGTCCGCCTCGAGCTGGCGAACGCGGTTGCCGGCCTCGACGATCTGAAGCGGCTCGACGAAGACGGTCGCCCCACTGGCCGACTGGTCGTGGACGATGCCTTTGACCCGGCTCTTGAATTCGGCCCGCACTGGCAGGACGTAGCGTCCGTTCCGCTGGGTCACGACGGGGTCCTGGAGGGTCGGACGGAGCGCCGCCGAGTTGAGCAGCTCGTTCAGGCGGGTCAGCAGGCGGTCCCTGGCGGCCCGCAGCTCGCCGCGGATGGCACGGAGCCTGGGGCTGGCGTCGTCGGCCACCTCCCCGCTGTCGTCGATCGCGCGGACGATCTCCTCGCGCAGGGGGCGGTGGTCGTCGAGCCCTTGGGCAATCTCGGCCAGCGTCGGCACAGCGGCCTCGAGACGCGCCAGCGTCCCCCGCCACAGGCGCGCCACGCCAGCCGTGGCCGCCACGTCGAGCAGCTCGACCGGCTGGAGGACGCCGCCGAGCCCGGCCCGCTGGGTGAGCGGACGGATGTCGCGGGCGCCGCGGATCGTCAGGGTCGGCTTGAGCGTCGGAAGCTGCCGACCTTCCTCGGTCTCGGCCTGGCGACGCTCGACCTCGTCGGCGTCGGCCGAGGGCTCGAGGCCAAGCGCTAGCTCGCGGCTGGCCGAGAACGACGTCATCGCCGCGAGCCCGTCCAGCACCTTGCCCAGCTCGAGCGGACCGGTCGAAAAGCGAGCCTCTTCCAATGCAGTCATCCCTCGACCGACGCGGCCCTCAGCCACTCCTCAAGACAGCGCCGAACCGCTCGGCGACGGTCGTCACCAGGCGTGCGACGGCGGCGTCAGCCTCGTCGTCGGTGAGGGTGCGATCTCGAGCTCGGAAGCGCAAGGTATAGGCCAGGCTTTTCTTCCCGGGTGGGACTGGCGGGCCCGCGTAGGTGTCGAAGAGGGTGATGCGCTCGAGCAGCTCGCCGGCGGTCGCGCGCAACGCAGCTTCGAGGTCGGCATGGGGTGTCGAATGATCGACGATCAGGGCCAGGTCGCGATCGAGGCCCGGCAAGCGCGGGATGGGCCGGATCTGGGGCTGGGGTTGCGCGTGCTGGGCCAGCAGGTCGAATCGTAGCTCGACCGCGTAGACCCGCCGGTCGCCCAGGTCGAAGCCCTCGACCACCCGCGGATGGAGCTGGCCGAGCAATCCCACCGGCAGCGCCTCGCCGCCGCCGAGGACGACCTCGGCGCAGCGGCCCGGCTGGTAACCGGCCGCCGACCACGTGCGAAACCGACCGGCCAGGCCAAAGCTGGCCAGCAGCTCCTCGATGATCCCTTTCAGGTCGAAGAAGTCGGCCTCGCGGCGCGGGGCGTTCCAGGCGGTCGGGGTCGCCTGGCCGATCAACACGATCCCGAGCCGGGGCTGCTCGGTGGGCAGCGGGCCGAGCGGCGGGAGGTAGACGTTGGCAAGCTCGAACAGGGCCACACCGTCCCCATGCCGAAGGTTTGCCCGAGCGGTCTCGAGCAGGCTGGGGAGTAGGGTCACCCGCAGGACACTCTGCTCCGAGGAGATCGCGTTCGCCACCGCGATCTCCTCGACCGAGGCCGCCCCCTCGACCCCGAAGACGCGCGACGCCGAGCCGGCCGCGACCAGCGAGTAGGTCATGACCTCCTGAAGCCCGCACCCGACCAGGATGTGCTTGGCCCGATCAGCGGCCGCGCGGACCGGATCGATCCGCGATTCAGGCGGAACCCCCGTGGGCAGCGTCTCGGGAATCGCGTCGTAGCCGCTGACGCGGGCGACCTCTTCGGCCAGATCGGCGCGCCCCTCGACGTCCTGGCGATAGCCCGGCACCGTCACGAGTAAGCGCTCGCCCTGGGGCTCGATCGTAAAT
>JACCZL010000369.1 GCA_013695975.1 Chloroflexota bacterium | reverse complement strand
TCAGTGGAGCGCACCCGATGCGTCAGGGGCAGGGGCGCCGTGGTCGCTCCAGAGCTTCGTCCCGGCGCCCGGCTACGTCGCGGCCCTTGCCGTGGCGGGACCGGTCCGTCGGGTCGATTGCTGGCAGTGGCCGCGGCCCGAGCGCGAAGGTCGCGGCCCAATGCGCCCCTCGCCCACACGAACGGGCGGAGCGCTGACGTTGAAACGGGTCAGGTAAGGATCGGAGGGATGGCGACGCACGGAACGGATTACTGGGATGCGCTGGCCGGGGCGTGGCAGGAAAGTCCGCGGCAAGTGCTCTGGAGTGCCCATTGGGATGAGGTCCACACGGCGCTGCTCGCGCGCTGGCTTCCACCCACTCGGGTCGGGCGGGTGCTGAAGACCGATGTGTGGGACGAGGTTTCTGGCGAAGGGTTCTACCCGCTGCTGGCTGCAAGGGCGGAGTACGTCGTCGGCATGGACGTGTCGGTGGTCGCCCTCCGCGGCGCCAGGTCGCGGTACCCCGCGTTCCGACTGCTGGCAGCGGACGCACGCCGCCTCCCGTTCGGCGACGGCGCGTTCGCCGCGGTCGTCTCGGCATCGACGTTGGATCACTTCGAATCGCTCGCCGACCTGATCGCCGCTCTGAGCGAGCTCCGTCGCGTCCTCCGGGTGGGCGGCCAGCTCCTCGTCACGCTGGACAACCTGGCCAACCCCGTGGTCGCCCTGCGCAACCGGCTACCGTTCTCCCTGCTGCACCGCGTGGGGATCGTGCCGTATTACGTCGGCGCCACGTGCGGCCCGGGCTCGCTGCGACGCCTGCTCGTGGGGCTCGGCTTCGAGGTGGTGGAGCTGACCGCCATCATGCACAGCCCGCGCGCCCTCGCCATCGCCGCGGCGGCCGTGCTCGAACGACGCGCCGGGCCGCGCCTTCAACGGCGCTTCTCGCGGTGGCTGATGGCCCCTGAGCGCCTCGCGAATCTCCCGACCCGCTTCCTGACCGGCTACTTCGTCGCGGTCAGGGCGGTGAGGCGCTCATAAGCCGTGTGATGGCTGTGGAGCGTCTCGCGTGTCTGCCGACACGTTTGCATACCGGGCATTTCGTCGCGGTGAGGCTGTGAAGGGTGCTCGTGACAAGTAGTGACCATCGCGAAGTCGACGATCTTGGCGCGTTGGCTCATTCCGCGTCCGCCGAAGCGACCGCTGCGCGAGGTGCGTCCGGCGGACGGTCCGACGGCGCGCGACCATCCGGGGGGTTGGCCTGGCCGGCGAGCTGGGCGCTGACGAGGTGAGCGTAGATGCCGCCGCGGGCGAGCAGCTCCTGATGGGTGCCCTGCTCGGCGACGCGGCCCTCGTCCAGGACGACGATGCGGTCGGCGTCGCGGATCGTCGAGAGGCGGTGGGCGATGACCAGCGTGGTGCGGTCGCGCATCAGGCGATCGAGGGCGGCGCGGACTTGCCGCTCGTTCTCGACGTCCAGGTGGGACGTCGCCTCGTCCAGCACGAGGATCGGCGCGTTCTTGAGGACAGCGCGGGCAATGGCAACTCGCTGGCGCTGGCCGCCCGAGAGCTGGACGCCGCGCTCGCCGACCGTCGTGTCGTAGCGCTCGGGCAGGACGTCGACGAACTGGTGGGCGTTCGCCAGGCGGGCCGCCTCCTCCAGCTCCTCGTCGGTCGCCTCGGGCCGACCGAGACGTAGGTTGTCGCCGAGGGTCCAGTTGAACAGGTAGGTGTCCTGGGCGACCGGCGCGATGTTCGCTCTGAGCTGGACCAGCTTCAGCTCACGCACGTCGTGACCGTCGAGCAGGATACGGCCGGACTGGGGGTCCCAGAAGCGCATCAGCAGGCTGGCGGCCGTGGTCTTGCCGGCCCCTGAGCGCCCGACGAGGGCAACGGTCTGCCCGGGCTCGATGGTGAAGGAGACGTCTTTGAGCGCCTGTGGCTCGCCGGGGCCGTAGGAGAAGCTGACCTTTTCAAAGCTCACGCGTCCCACCGCGGGCGCACCATTTGGTGCGACGTCCGGACCATCGAGAACCACCACCGGCTCGTCGTGAATGGCGAAGATCCGGCGGGCGGCGGCGCGGGTATCCGCGAGCTGCTTGAGGACCTTGGCGACATCGGTGACTGGGCCGAACGCCGACAGGGCCAGGAGCGTGGCGAGCGGCAGCAGTGTCGGGGTCATCCCGCCGGCTGTCGCCAGCCAGGCGCCGGTCGCCATGACCGCGAGCCCGCCGAGGCCAGTCAGGAGCTCGATCGCGGCGCTCTGAACGGTCTGGTGGCGCAAGAAGCGAATCTGGATGTCCGACAGATCGCGGCCGTTGGCGTCGATCTCGGCCAGCCGGGCGGGACCGCGCCCGAAGGTGACGATGGTCCTGAGACCCTGGACGCTGTCAACGAGGTGGGCGTTGACGTCGCCGAGTCGGCCCCGCGCCTGGACCCCGAGCTCCTCCGCCGAGCGACGCCATGCCAGCGGGCTGAGGCCGACCAGCACCAGGAAGGGGAGCAGAGCAACGGCGAGCGGCGAGGCGATCAGCGCGAGCGTCAGGAGCACGCCGGCCGGTACGAGGATGGCGATGATCGCCGGAGCGGTGGTGTGGGCGAAGAAATACTCGACGGTCTCGACGTCGCCGGTCACGGCGCTCACGAGGTCGCCCGACCGCCGGCGAATCAGGTAGCCTGGGGCGAGTGGGTCGAGCTTCTCGTAGAGGTCGATCCTCATCTCGGCCAGCAACCGATAGGCCAGGTCGTGGGCCAACCAGGACTCGGCCCAGGTCAGGATGGCCGCCACGGCGACGAGGCCGCCGAGGGCCCAGAGCCAGAGGGTCAGGTCGGCCCCGTTCGCCACCTGACGTACCAGCAACGCCCCGATCGCGCCGAGCCCCACGACCGCGGCCCCATGGGCCAGGCCCAGGAGGAAGACGACCGTCTGTGCTCCCCACCAGGGACGCACGAGCCCGAGCAGGCGGCCCCAGAGGTTGGGTGCCGGGTGTTGGGGGTCGGGTGTTGGGGGAAGCGCGGTGCGAGCAGGTAGGGGTGGAGTCTCCCCGCCTGACCCTGGGCGCGGAGACTCCGCCCCTACGCCTTCTGCCTCGCCATCGATCCCCAGCCGCTGGTCCCTATCGTCCTGCTGGACCGCCATCAGTTGGGCGTAGGTCCCCTCTCGACCTGCTAGCTCGGTGTGGGTACCCTCCTCGACCAGGCGTCCCTCGTCGAGGACCAGAATGCGATCGGCGCCGATCACACTCGAGAGACGATGGGCGATGACGAGCGTCGTTCGGCCCTGCTGAAGGCGTTCGAGGGCCTCCTGAATCGTGGTTTCGTTCTCGGCGTCGACGCTCGAGAGCGCTTCGTCCAGGACCAGGATCGGCGCGTCCTTGAGGAGGGCACGAGCGATCGCGATCCGCTGGCGCTGGCCCCCGGAGAGTCGCGCGCCGCGCTCGCCGACGAGCGTATCGTAGCCCCGTGGCAAGGCGCTGATGAAATCGTGGGCGTTGGCCGCGCGGGTGGCCGCTTCGAGCTCGGCCAGCGTCGCATCGCCCTTCCCGAAGCGGAGGTTCTCGGCCACCGTCCCGTGGAACAGATAGGTGTCCTGAGCCACGACCGCGACCTGACGACGAAGGGCGTCGAGTGGGAGCTCGCGCACATCTTGACCGCCGAGCAAGATTCGGCCCCCCGCGGGGTCGAAGAAGCGCATCAGGAGCCAGACGAGCGTCGATTTGCCGGCCCCGCTCGGCCCGACCACGCCGAGCGTCTCGCCAGGCTGGAGGGTGAACGAGACGTTTTCGAGGGCGTTGCCGCGACGTCCGGGATACCCGAAGGTCACGCCCTCGAACCAGACCTCGGGCCGTAGGGGCGGGGACTCGCCCCCCCCGCTCCCCCAAGTTTGGGGGGCCCGGGGAGGCGCGGGATCGCGGACGTCCGGCTGGGCATCGAGGAGCGGGTAGATCTCTTTCGTCGCGGCCATGGCGAGCATCCCGCGATGGTAGAGCGCGGTCAGCTCCCGCAGCGGTCGAAACACCTCGACGCCGAGCATCAGGACGATGACCAGCGTCTGGAGCGACAGGTCGCCCTGCTGAACCCGCACGGCGCCCCAGCCGAGTGCGAGCGCCGCGCCCGCCGAGATGCCGAAGATGGTCACCCCGCTGGTCGCGATATTGGCCGCGAGGATCATCATCGTTCCACGGTAGAGCTGGCGAGCACGATCCGCGAGGATCGCCCCGTGGGCCTCGCTCTGCCCGAACGCCTTGAGGGTCGTGAGGCCCTGGACCCCGTCGAGGAAGTCGTTCGCGAGCGCGGAGTAGGCCTCGCGGCGCGCCAGGCTGCTGCTCGAGTTCCAACGATGGAGCAGGGCCGGCACGGTCAGCGTGAAGAGCGCGAACAGGAGAAAGATCAACGCCGTCGGCACGTCGAGCAACGCCATGAAGGCGAACACGATCAGCGGCGTGCAGGCAGCCACCA
Organism: Chloroflexota bacterium; assembly: GCA_013695975.1. Taxonomy (GTDB): domain Bacteria; phylum Chloroflexota; class UBA6077; order UBA6077; family JACCZL01; genus JACCZL01. Next base: position 4,559 of record JACCZL010000369.1, on the reverse strand, counting down.
GAATCTGGGGTAGGTACTGGCCGAAGAACGTCTCGAGCGCCTCGACACCCTCGGCAAGGGCCAGCAGGACCGCGCCGGTCCGCCGCTGATCGATCGGACCTGGACCCAGGCTGAGGACGTGGCGATACAGCACATGGCGCAGCTCGATCTTCATCTCGGCGGCAGTGCGGTTGCTGACCTCGTCCTTCCAGACCTGGATCCCTGCTCGAAGGAGCAACAGGACCCCGATCAGCACCAGTGAGCCGACCAGCTCACCGACCGGTCGACCCTGGATCACGCCGGCGATAACGACACCGGAAAGGGCCAGGCGGCCTAAACTCACCGGCAGACCGGCCAGGCCGATCAACGCCGCGAGCAGGATCCGCCAACGGACCCTACGGGTCATCGCGAAGAGCCGGAAATCGAAGTACATAGCGGTCAGCGGAGATCGTCGAACTCGGCAGCGATCCGCCGCAGCTCTTCGGGCATCGGGATCGCACGGCCGGCCCGAGGGTCGGCCCAGACCATCACGCCGCCGCCACGAGCGACCGGGCCAGCGCCCGAGACGAGCTCGAACTCGAACTGAGCACTCGAGCGGCCGAGGCCGGTCAGCCGCCAGCCAACGTCGACGAGATCGGCGAAAGCCAGTGGCGCCAGGTAGTCGCAGCGCTGAGTCGCCATCACCCAACGCAGTTCGTCAGGGACGTCCAGGCGCATGACGTCGCGAAAGTACATCGTCCGGGCTTGCTCGACGTAGGTCAGATAGACGGCGTGGTTGACGTGTCCGAGGGCATCGAGCTCACGGAAGCGCACCTGGAGACGATGGACGTAGCGAAAGCGGGGATCGACGGCGGTGTCGGCGGGCCTCCAGGTCGAAGGCCTCGACGACGGCGGCGGCGCTCCCGCCGCGGCGGGGCTACTCACTGTCCGCCGCGCCGGCCTGCTGACCCAGATCGTCGACGCGCGGCAGCACCCGTTCGAGGGCCTCGCGCGACGTCTCGGTGATCTTCACGCGCTCGAGGATGTAGCGAATCATCTTGCCCAGCACGATCGCATCCGCCGGCGCTAGCCAGAGCGGGGCCGCCCCCTCGCCATCGGACGCGATCCGCTCGAACGCGAGCTCACCAGCGATCCCGTCGACGGTAACGCTCGGGCCCCCGAGACGCAGCTCGAGGGTTCCATCTTCGGGACTGTACACCAGCCGCGCGCCGTCGCCTTCCACTCCGTCCTCCAGGAGCTACGAGCCAGGGGGCCAGACTTCAGGAGCATGATAGCTCGCCGTTCCTGGATTCTGGCTCCCCGCCCGCGGCGCCTCCCTACTGATACGCCGACAGCCGAAGCTCGTCCTCGATCTGAACCTCGCTCATCAGCGTCTTGCGGACTGGGCAGCGGCGGGCGATCTCTTCCAGGCGCAAGCGCTGGTCCTCGTGGAGTGGGCCGTCGACGGCGATGCGGAGGTGGATGCGGTCGAGGTAGCCTTCCCGGGTCTCGCACTCCGCGCAGTCGCTGGCATGGACCCGATCGCTCTCCAGCTCGACGGTCACGCCCTGCAACGGCCAGCCCTTGCGCTGGGCGTACATGGTGACCGTCATCGCCGTGCATGCCCCGAGCGCGCCGAGCAGCAGCTCGTACGGCGTCGGCCCTTCGTCCTGACCACCCAGCTCGGCCGGCTCGTCGGCGACCAGCGTTCGCCCCCGCACGTCGATCTCCTGTCGCAGGGCCGCTCCGCCCCTCACCGTGACGCTTGCCATGACCCCCTCCGTTCAGGAGCAAGCTTAGCAGGGATGGCGGCGGGGCGGCGGCGTGCTACAATCCGCGCCGGATCGAGCCTGGAGCGGAGCCTTGCGGGCGCGGGACATCATGACCACGGCGCTGCATACAGTCCGGCGGGACACCCCCGTTCGGGAGGTGGTGGGCCTTCTCCTCGACCGACGCATCAGCGGCGTCCCCGTCGTCGAGGGGGAGCGCGTCGTCGGAATCATCAGCGAAGGCGACCTGATCCTCCGCGAGCGTGCCCAGCGGCCACGCGGGGGGATGGCGTTCCTGGCGCAGCAGCTCTTCGAAGACCACGACAAGTTGGCCCGAGAGTACCGCAAGGCGCATGGTCTGCTGGCAGAAGACGTCATGACGCGCGACGTCATCACGGTGAGGCCGGGGACCCCGGTGGCCGAGGTGGCGCACGTCATGGCCGAGCGCCAGGTCAAGCGCCTACCGGTCGTCGAAGACGACCGCCTGGTCGGCATCGTCACTCGCGCCGACATCCTGAAGGCGGTCGCGCAGCGGGAGACGGCAGCGGACGGTGGGCCGACCCATCGATCAGACGCGGCGATCGCCGACGCCTTGATTGCGTCGCTGCGTCGGGAGCCATGGGCTGAAGTGGAGCACCTGGCAGTCTCGTGCAGCGACGGCTACGTCACCTTGCAGGGGGCGGTCGAGAGTCTGGCGGAGCGCGAGGCCGTGGAAGTGGCGGCCCGCGCCATCGCCGGCGTCCGCGAGGTCAGCAACGAGCTGGCGGTACAACCCAACCTCGACCTGGACGCCAGTTGACCTGCTAATTCCGGATGGTGACGTTCACGTTGCCGCCGGCGAACCAGGTTGGCACGATCCAGAACATGAGGGCAACGAACCCCAGCAGCACAAGCAGCATGATGACGACCGTCACCAGGTTGATGCCATCGTCGCCGGCGTCCCAATGCATCTGCTGCCGATCGGGTGACTCAAGCTCGACCTGGTCCATCGGACCCCCTACGTTCGCTGACTCCCGGCTCTGTGGGCGAATCGTAGCATCAATCGACGCGCCGCGCGCATCCGAGGCGCATTGCCGTTCGTTGTGAGAATTGGAAGCCCTCGCGGGTCCCCCGACACGTGGCGGAGGCTTCAGCACTATCCCTCGTACATCGACGTGCGCTCAGCGCACGATCGAGGCGGTAGATGCGGGACAGCGTCACAGCAGACCACACGCCGAACGATTCGGATCGGTCTGCAAGTCGGCACCCCTTGTGCAAAGCCGAGGTCTCGGCGATACTCAGCGAGATCCGCCGCCGAGGCAGGGAGGAAAAGGAGAGCGACATGAAGCGTGCAGCGGTTTTGGTCGGGTTCCTGGTGTTGTCACTGGTCGCGGCGTTGGCGCCGCCCAGTCGCCAAACGGAAGCGCAGGCGAATTGTTTCCCCGCATCCGGATTCTGCATCACGAATCCAGCCTTCGCCGATTACTTCAATCGCAGTGGTCAGGTACGAACGCACGGCAATCCGGTCTCACGATCGTTCATCCTGGAGGGCTTTGAGGTCCAGATCTTCGAGCGGATCGTGCTCCAGCTCAACGCCGGCTCGGTCGCGCGGCTAAACGTCCTGGACCCTGACATCCTGCCCCTGACCCGAGCCAACCAGTCGATCTTCCCGGCGCCCGATCCGGCCCTCGCCTCGGCGGCGCCACAGGCGGGTAGCGCGGACTATGCGCAGCGGGCCATCGAGTTCATCCGCTCGGTGGCGCCCAACACGTTCGAGGGCCTCCCGGTCAACTTCTTCGACACGTTCAACACGTCAGTGCCGGTCGAGCCTGGCACGAGCTCGGACATCCAGACGTTGCGGAACCTTGAAATCTGGGGCCTCCCGACCTCGCGGCCGGCCTTTGACCCTGGCAACCGCGGATTCGTCTACCAGCGATTCCAGCGCGGCATCATGCACTTCCGCGCGGAGGTGCCGGTCACCGAGGGCATCCTCATCGGCGCGTACTTCAAGGCCGTCATCACGGCCCAAAGCCTGCCGCCGGACCTGGCCCAGGACACCCAGGGCAGCCGCTACGCCGGGCAGTACAACCCCAGCGCGCCAAACTCCGTGAATCGGCCGGCCGCGCTGCCGAACACCAACATGGTGGGCGCCTTCGAGCCGGGCACGAGCGCGGTGACGCCGCCACCGCCAGGGCCGGCGCCTACGGCAGCCGGACCGACCGCGACGACGGGCCCGACCTCAACGCCGATCCCCGGTGATGCACTGCCGACGATCTCGACCTTCCGGGTCGACGACGACCGCATCGACGCCGGTGATGAGGTCGAAGTCACGCTCATCGCTCGCGATGACCGCGGCGTCGACGAGATTCAGTTCGACGGCATCCGGGATAACGACGACTCCGACAACGACAATAGCAATGACAACGACGCCGACGATCCGGAGCTGGAGCGGCGCGACTTCGACTGTGACGACCGGACGGAATGCGCGGTGATCTTCCGGATCAGCCCGACCGAGGACGGTGACTTTTTCCTGCGGGCACGGGCCCGCGACACCGCCGGCCAGCGGAGCGAGCGCACGACGATCTCGCTGCGAGTCCGCGGCAGCTCGGCGACGGCGACGCCGACCGCGACGCCGACTCAGACGCCCATGCCCCGGTAGACGGTCGCCAAGCTTCTCATCGGCCCGGTGGCAACGTCGCCACCGGGCCGTCTTTCATCGTCTTGCGGGCGACGACGCTTGTAGGGGCGCCCCATGCGCATCAAGCGAGGGCCGACGACTGCACCGGACGCCAGAATCGACGCCGTAGGCGGGGGGCTTGTCCCCCCGCGGGCCCCGTAGCGGGGGGACAAGCC
>JACCZL010000316.1 GCA_013695975.1 Chloroflexota bacterium | reverse complement strand
TCGAAGACGTTTTCCTTCGCCTCCTGTTTGGCGATCTCGATCTGGCGGTCGACCAGGCCGCTGACGCCGTTGATGGTACGTCGAAAAAGCTGCCCAATGGACTGCTGCTCGGTTCGGGGAAGCTGTTCTGCCACCCTCGTCTACCTCCCGCCCAATCGCACCCGACTCGGGCAATATCCGTGCCGTCGCGGCGACGCAGGATCGATCCGCTCGGGTCGCGCGAGCAGCATTCTAGCAGGGACGCGCAGATGGGGACGGTTCGGGGCGGGGCGCGGCCACCCAACTGGTATACTTCGGCATCGACGCGCCCGCCACGGTCGCTGCCCTGAGGGCCGCCCGGCGGGCGCAACCGCGTAGAGAGCAAGGCAGCCTCCGTGACCCAGTCGGCGATTCGAAACTTCTGCATCGTGGCGCACATCGACCATGGCAAGTCGACGCTGGCTGACCGCCTGCTCGAAGTGACCGGGACGCTCAGTCTGCGCGAGATGTCGGCACAGGTCCTCGATCAGATGGACCTCGAGCGTGAGAAGGGCATCACGATCAAGGCCAAGGCCGTGCGGATGCAGTACCGAGCGCCGGACGGGACCGACTATCAGCTCAACCTGATTGACACGCCCGGCCACGTCGACTTTTCGTACGAGGTGTCGCGCAGCCTGGCCGCCTGTGAGGGCGCGATCCTGGTCGTCGACGCGGCGCAGGGAGTTGAGGCACAGACCCTGGCCAACGCCTACCTCGCGATCGAGCACGACCTGACGATCATCCCGGTCATCAACAAGATCGACCTCCCCAACGCCGATCCTGACAAGGTACGGCGGGAGGTCGAGGAGGTGGTGGGCCTGCCGGCTGACGAGTGCATCCTGGCGTCGGCCAAGCAGGGGGTCGGGATCGACGCGATCCTGGAGGCGATCGTAGCACGGGTGCCCCCGCCGAGGGGCGATGAGGCCGCGCCGCTCCGCGCTCTGGTGTTCGACTCGCACTACGATTCGTACAAGGGTGTGATTGCTTACGTTCGGCTGCTCGACGGCGTGGTCCGGACGGGGAATCGACTGCTGATGATGGCCACCCAGCAGCGCGCCGAGATTCTCGAGCTGGGCGTCTTCCACCCGACGATGCGGTCGATCGCCGAGCTGCGGGCGGGCGAGGTCGGCTACATCGCGACTGGGCTGAAGGACGTTCGCGAGCTGAGCGTCGGCGACACGGTCACTCTGGTCGATCGGCCGGCCTCGGAGGCACTGCCTGGCTATCGGGCGGTCAAGCCGATGGTCTTTGCCGGCCTGTATCCGACCGATGGCGATGACTACGCGTTGCTACGGGACGCCCTCGAGAAACTGCGCCTGAACGACGCGTCGCTCGTCTACGAGCCCGAAAGTTCGGTCGCGCTGGGCTTCGGATTCCGCTGCGGCTTCCTGGGCATGCTGCACATGGAGATCATCCGCGAGCGGCTCGAGCGGGAGTACCGGCTCGAGCTGCTGATCACGGCCCCGAGCGTCCAGTACCAGGTGTACACCACCGACGGGCGGATGCTCGCGGTCGACAACCCTGCCCTGCTACCGACGCCGACGACGATCGACCGTATCGAGGAGCCCTGGGTCCAGTTGAGTATCATCGCTCCGAGCCGCTACATCGGGGCCGTCATGGAGCTGGTCCAGGCACGTCGGGGGGTCTACACGAAAATGGAGTACGTCGACGAGCTGCGGGTGGTGCTGAGTTACGAGATGCCACTGGGCGAGCTGATCGTCGACTTCCACGACCACCTCAAGTCGCGGACCCAGGGCTACGCGTCGCTCGACTATCAGCACGCCGACTATCGGCCGGCCCAGCTCGTGAAGCTGGACTTGCTGGTCAATGCCCAGCCAGTAGACGCCCTGTCGATGATCGTGCACGCCGACAAGGCCTCTGCGCAGGGGCGCGCGCTGGTCGAGCGACTGCGCGAGCTGATCCCACGTCAGCTTTTCGACGTGCCGGTTCAGGCCGGCATCGGCAGCAAGATCGTGGCTCGGGAGACGATTCGGGCGATGCGCAAGAACGTCCTCGCGAAGTGCTATGGCGGGGACGTGAGCCGCAAGCGCAAACTGCTGGAAAAGCAGGCCGAGGGCAAGCGCCGCATGAAGCGGCTGGGGAGCGTCGAGATCCCGCAGGAAGCGTTTATGGCGGTGCTCAGCCTGCGGGACTGAGGCTACGGCGTGGGCGTGGCTGTCGGCCCGCCTTCGAGCGGGGTCGGGGTGGCGGGGGGCGGGGTCGGCGTCGGGGGCTCGCGCGGCGGCTCGGTTAGGAGGCGCTCGACGTCCTGGGCGATCGCGTTTGACACGACGTAGACGGCCGGGTCGTCGGGCCGCTTGACGTAGGTGCCCGCCTCGGCGGGCGCTCTGGCCCCGAAGAGCAGCCTCAGCTCGGCACCGTCGGACTGAACGATCGTCGCCGACGTCTCCGGCGTCGCTAATCCGAAGTCGGCCAGGTTGCCTGGCTCGGCGAGTCGACGGCTGGCGCGCAGGCTTGCCAGCCGGCTCAGCAGGCCATTCAGCCGGAGACGGTCGGCGGGTTCGCCGCTCGGCTGGAGGATCCAGACCCCATCCGCCGACTTGTCGACGGTCGTTCGCTGGTCGCCCCGCTGGGCCGTGAGCCGCTGGGTCTCTCGATCGTTGAACTGGAGGACTTCGGCCTGCGGCTCGACGGGCTTGTCCTTGCCGGCCGGCTGGACCGCCTGGCCGCTTTCGGGCGAGAAATAGACGTAGCCAGCGAGGGCTACCAGGACCGCCAAGAGCCCGAGTGTAAGCCTCGGGTTCATCTCATCGCCGACTCCACCAGACAGCGGCTCCGGCTGCCAACACGATCAGCGGCAGGAAGATGACGGTGGAGTAGAGGATGGTGTTCTGCTGGGCGCTGGTGAGAAAGAGGGTCCGGTTGTCGGTCGGCTTGGCGCGGATCGAGATCAGCTCCTCGGCCTCGGCCAGCCAGTTGGCGGCGTTCATGAAGAAGTCGCGGTTGCCGGGGCTCAGCGAGAACCACTGATTGGTCACGAGCTGCGAGGTCCCGACGACGAAGAGGCGCGTCTTCGGGGCGTTGGGGTCGGCGTCCGTGCCCGGTGCGATCTCGGGACGGGTCTCGAGCGCCGCCGCCAGGGTGAGCGGTCCACGGACGTCGGCTCCCTCGTCGAACTGGAGCGGCTGGGCACCCCGCAGCGCGGCGTCATCCGTCTCCGCCCAACTCCGCTCGGTCGACTGCGCAAGGGAGGTGATCGTGGCCCCACGCGGCGTGTCGCTCGGGACGTCGATGTAGGTCGTCGCCTGGAAGAGGACCACAGGGAGCTGCTCGGTGATCTTGTGGACCGGAAACCGCGTCACCAGCGGACTGAGGGGCGACCGAGCAAATACCGCTTGCGGGTCGGTCTCGACGACGTAGGTCTGCCCGACCCCTAGCCTCCAGGGGGCCAGGACCGTTCCCAGGTTGGTCTCGACCCTCGGGTCGGCCAGAAGCATCAGCTTGCCGCCGCGCTCGAGATAGGACGACAGCGCGTTGAGCTCTTCGTCTCCGAACGGCAGCTTGGGACCGCCGACGACGACCACCGTCGCGTCGGCCGGGACCTCGTTGGTCGCGAAGAGATTCAGCGTCTCGACGACGAAGTTGTCCGACTCCATGCTGGTCTTGAGCTGGCTGTAGCCGTCCGGAGTGGTGGCGTCCAGGCGGTGCTCGTTGTGGCCGGTCGTGAAGTAGGCCTTTTTGGCGCTGGGTTCGACGAGCCGTAGGATCGCGGTCGTCAGGTCTGACTCGCGGGTGCCGGTAAGCTGCTGGCGGCGATCACCCATCTGGAGGATGGTCGTCCCGTTCTCGCGGATGCCGAACTGCTGAGTCAGCGCGGGGCGCTCGACGGGGTCAACGAACTCGTAGCTGAGCTGCCCATCGGAGCGAATCTGGTACTCCCGCAGGAGGTCGCCGAACTCGCTTCGGCGGGTGTCGTCGAAGGAGAAGAAGGCCGTCGCCTGGAGCGGCTGTGGGATGCGTTGGAGGATCTTGACGGTCTCGTCCGAGAGCGAGAACTGCTGCGTGGCCGTGAGGTCCCAGCGCTCGTGGCGGCGGGCCCCGAGGACGTTGATCAGCGCGAGGATCCCCAGCCCGATCGCCGCGACGGCGAGGGTGTTCCCGCCGTAGCGAGCGTTGTGGGTGGTGGCCTGGCCCCAGACCGCGCTCGGGTCGATCGCGACCGCGATGCCGACGAGCAGGATGCCGGCCGCCAGCATGATCCGCATCGGCGTGTCGAACGCGCCAAAGATCAGGTAGTAGCCCGCCGCGCCGGCCAGGAGCAACAGCCCCACGCCAGCCAGGGGGCCCTTGACGAGGTCCAGCCACGCGCCGCGCCGTTGTGGGGTCGACGGCGGGGTCGGTCGGCTCGCGGTCGCCACGTCAACGTCCTTCGCGGGGGTTCGCCGCCGGCGACGCTGGGGCTCAGCCACGCCAGCGCCGCGTTTGGAGGGATAGAAAGGTCAGGAACAGGGCAGCCGCCACGATGCTCAGGAAGTAAACCACGTGGGTGGTATCGATCACGCCGCGTGCGAAATCCTGGGAGTGGCTACTGACGCTGAGGTAGCGCATGATGTCGCTGGCGGGCTTGCCGATGAAGTTGGCGACGGATTCGCTCAGCCACATGATCAACAGGATCGCGAAGGTAAGGACGGCGGCGACGATCTGGTTTTCAGTCAGCGACGAGGCCATCAAGCCGATCGCCAGGAACGCGGCGCCCTGCAAGATCAAACCGAGGTAGGCGGCGATCATCGGGCCTCGGTCTGGGTTGCCAAGGATGAGGAGGAGGGCCGGATAGTAGAGGGTGAAGGCCACCATGACCAGGAGGAGGGCCAACGCGCCGAGGTACTTGCCGACCACGACTTCGACATCACGGACCGGATTGGTCAACAGCAGCTCGATGGTGCCGGCACGGGTTTCCTCGGCCAGGAGCCGCATCGTCAGGGCCGGGGTTATGAAGAGCCAGATGACGCTGAGGTTACCCATGAGCAGTCGCAGGGTCGCCTCGTTCGTGTTTAGCAGGATCACCGAGAAGAGGTAGCCCGAGATCAGCAGGAACAGCGCGGTGATCACGTAGGCGACCGGCGACACGAAATAGGCCTTGAGCTCGCGCTCGGCGATGGCCAGCGTGTTCCTCAAGCCGCCACCTCCTGACCAGTCGGCGTGGACTCCTCGGTCGTCAGCTTGAGGAAGATGTCCTCGAGGCTCATGCCGGATTGGCGAAGCTCCAGGAGCCCGAAGCCACCGTCGACGACAGCGGCGGCGAGCTGCTCGCGGACGTCCGCCCCGAGCTCACAGGCGACGTTGTAGGTGCAGACCCCATCGGATTGGCTATCGCCGGCCACGGTGGCGGCGGTGACGCGTGGGACCCGTCGTAGGCGCTCGAGGACGCTGGTGCGCGGGCCACGGACCTCGATCTGCACGGCCTCCGATCCTCGAAGCCGGCGGGTCAGGTTCTCCGGGGTGTCCACGGCGACGAGCCGCCCATCGCTGATGATGATGACCCGCGAGCAGGTCATGCTCACCTCGGGCAGGATGTGGGTGCTCAGGATCATGGTGTGGTCGCCGCCGAGGCCCTTGATCAGACTCCGAACCTCGATGATCTGTTTGGGGTCCAGCCCGACGGTCGGCTCATCCAGGATCAGGACATCCGGATTCCCGAGCAGCGCCTGCGAGAGGCCGACTCGCTGCCGAAAGCCCTTGGAGAGTTTCTGGATAAGCTGATCGGCCCGCTCCAGGATCCGTGTGGCCTCCATGACGCGATGGATCTCGTTCTTGCGCTGGATCCGCGGCACGCCCTTGATCTTAGCCATAAAGTCGAGATAGCCGCGGACGCTCATCTCCGGATACAGCGGCACCGTCTCGGGGAGGTAGCCAATGTGGCGGCGCGCCTCGACGGACTGCTTGAAGATGTCGTGGCCGGCGATGGTGACCGTGCCGCTGGTGGCGGGCATGTAGCCGGCCAGGATCCGCATCGTGGTGGTCTTACCGGCGCCGTTCGGCCCGAGGAATCCCAGCACCTCACCCGGCTCGACCTTGAAGGTCACGTCGGCCACTGCCCGCGCAGGGCCGTAATCTTTGGTCAGGTGTTGAACGTCGATCATGCTCCGCGGCTTCCGGACGGTAGGTCCTCGGGGCGGTTCCAGGCAGTCGCACCCACACACTCGGCGTCAGCCAGGGTCCGGGTGCGCGGCGCTATCACCGCCGAGGCGGACGGTGACGTAGCCTGTGAGCGCCGCTCGACGCCGGAGTATATCGACGCCCGCTCCGAGTGGTCAAGAAATCGCCGTCGGCCGCGGATTGCTAAACGGGGCGACATGCTCCCGTTTGGTATGATCTGGACGGTCGGAGGATCTCGCCGATGGGAACGGTCGCGCGCTTGGTGGGGACAGATCGCACGAGCGCCGTCGGGTCGCTGCTGGTCGTGTCTGGTCTGATGCTGCTGGTGTACGCGGGCGGCATGTACCTGGATCTCCTGCCCGGCAGCCGCGTCTCGGTCCCGCGGCCAGCGGCCCTCGATCGCCCGCGCGGCGTCGAACGAAGCCAGCCGGCGGCGAACCCGAGCACGGCGAGCGCAACGGCGGCGGCGATCCACTCGGTCCGTGCGTCAGCGCCCGAATCCTCGTCGGTCGCCCCGACCGCCGCGCCTGTCGCTCCGCCGGCAGTCGCGGCCGCGGCGATGGTGGCGCCTGCGCCTCTCGTCGAGGCCGCTGCCCCGTCCAGCGAGACCGAAGAGGTGGCCGTGTCGGCGGGCGGTCAGGCCACGGCGATTGAGCCGCCGAATCCAGCGGTTTACGCGACCCCACCCGAGGCTGCCGATGCGCGGGCCTGGCGGGACATGAGTAGCAGACCGCCGCCGGCGAACGCGGTCGGGCTCCGAATTCCCCGGATCAAGCTGGAGACCCAGGTCGCGCCGGCGGGCGTGGTTCTCAACAAGGACGGCGAGCTGGAGTGGGAGACGCTTCCTTTCGTGGCCGCCCACTATAGCCAGACGTCACTCGTCGGTGCGCGCGGCAACGCCGTCATCGCCGGACACGTCGTCACGCGGTTCGAGGGCAACGTCTTCCGTGATCTTTACCTGCTCGACATCGGGGACGCGATCGACACGTTCACCGAAGAGGGGCGGTTTACCTACACGGTCGAGGACCTGCAGTTGGTCGCACCGACGGCGGTCGAGGTGCTGGCCGCGACCGACGAGCCGATCCTGACGCTGGTGACCTGCGGCGGGGAGTTCAACCCGAGGACACGCCAATTTTCGGAACGGCTGGTGGTCGTGGCAAGATTGACGGATTGGGGTCGTCACTCGATCAGTTGAGCCCGGACCGACCGACCGACCGGGCTCGGTTCGAGGTGCGGTCGCTTTTTCGCCAGCCGGCCGTCTGGCTCAGCGGTTTCGCGCTGCTCCTGTACGCCTGGCCGGCGTTGCGGGTTGTCCAGCTCAGTCCGGACGCTGTCGAGTACATCGACATCGCGCGCCGTCTCGTCGACGGCGACGGCTATCAGCTCGGGGTCAAGGCGTACCACTTCGGGGGCACCGAGGTGCTCCACGACGGTCTGTCCGAGCGGGCGCCGCTGTACCCGGTCCTCGTCGCCGGGCTCTTCAGCCTCGGCCTGGGCTTACCCAGCATCCAGCTCGTCAACGCGGTACTTGCCGCTGCCTCGGTGGCGCTCGTGTACGGCCTCGGGTGCGAGCTCTTCGGGAGACGGACCGGCGCGCTCGCCGGGCTGCTCGCGGCGACAAGCCCGGTGATGCTCGTTCGGATGGTCCCCCCAATGACCGAGGCACTCGCGATCTGGCTGACCCTGGCGGCGACCTGGCTGGTGGTCCGCTACGGGCGGCGGGGACGCACCGACGCCTTTTTGCTGGCCGGCGCGGCCCTCGGCCTGAGCTACCTGGCCCGCCCGACCGCCGCG
>JACCZL010000315.1 GCA_013695975.1 Chloroflexota bacterium | reverse complement strand
AGCCAGCACTCCAGGAAGAGCAGCGCCCACAGGCGCGAGGCGTGGTCGCGGCGCTCGGCGTCGTGCTCGGCCACCAGGCGTCGCACCACCTCGGGACGGACCAGGGCGTTCAGGCGGGCATCCGGCGTCAGCAGCGTCTCGCGCAGGAACGGGCGCAGCTCGTGGCGCAGCCAGGCCGCCATCGGAACTTCGAAGCCCCGCTTCGGGGCTCGGCTGATCTGGGGCGGCAGCCACTCGCGGGCCAGCTCGCGGAGGAGCGGCTTGGTCTGGAACGCCGAGGCTCGGGTTCGGTCCGGCAGGCTGGCGGCGTATTCCACCAGGACGTGGTCGAGGAGCGGCGAGCGCCCCTCGACCGAGCTCGCCATCGTCGCGATATCCATCTTGACCAGGAAGTCGTCGGGCAGGACGTGGGTCGCGTCGACCGCCATCATCAGCGCCGCCGGTTCGCGCACGCCCCACGCCAGGCACTGCTCCACGCGAGCGTCGACGACGGCCCGAGCGGACTGCTCAACCCCTTCGACGAGTTCCGGCTGGCAGAGCTGGCGGGCCTCGGCGTCGGTGAAGAGCCCGCTCCAGCGGAGATAGCGCTCGCGCGGCGCGAGCGCCACCCCCTCCAGCAGCCGCAGCGTAAAGCCGATTGCGCCCCGCCGCTGGCGAGGGGCCGGCGCCATCCGCGCGGCCAGCGGTGCGACCGGCCCCAGCGTGTGGGTCATCCAGCGGGCCAGCAAGGCCGCGCTATAGCGACGATAGCCCGCGAAGGTCTCATCACCCCCGTCGCCGTTCAAGACGACCTTGAGCGCCTTGCGCGCCTCACCGGCGACGATCGTGCTCGGGATCGCCGACGAGTCGGCGAACGGCTGGTCGTACGCCCGCACTAGGCGGCCCAGTAGCTCCTCGGGCCGACGCACCTCGGCCGCCAGGTCGATCGGGATCTCGGTGTGGCGCGTCCCATACTGCTCGGCGACCAGCCGAGCGTGCGGCAGCTCGTTGTACTGTGCGTCCGCGAAGCCGATCGAGAACGTTTGCAGCGGCTCGGCCGACGCCCGACTGGCCGCGGCCGTGACCAGCCCGCTGTCGATCCCGCCCGAGAGAAAGACCCCGACCGGCACGTCGCTCCGCAGGCGGAGCCGCACGCTCTCCTGGAGCAGCTCGCGAGTCCGCTCGAGCGCCTCCTCGCGCCGCGGTGGCTCGGCGGCGGCGCTCGGCAGGCGCCAGTAGCGGCGGAGGGTCGTACGCCCGTCGGCCTGCACCTCGAGGGTGTGGGCCGGTGGCAGCGCCCTGATCTCGGCGTAGGCCGTCCGCGGGTGCGGCACGAAGCCGAAGCAGAGGTACTGGTAGATCGCGGTCGGGTCGAGCGTCGGCGCGAACGCCCGGGCAGCGAGGACCGCCTTGATCTCCGACCCGAAAAGGAGCCGCCCCTGCTCGACAGCGTAGTACAGCGGCTTCTTGCCCAGACGATCGCGCGCCAGCAGGAGCCGCCGCTCGCGCGCGTCCCAGAGGGCGAAGGCGAACATCCCACGCAGCCGCGTCACCAGCTCCGGCCCGTGCTCCTCATACAGGTGAACGAGCGTCTCGATATCGGAGTGGGAGCGAAAGGTGTGCCGCCGCTCGAGGTCGCGACGTAGCTCAACGTAATTGTAGATCTCGCCGTTTCCGACGACCCAGACCGTCTCGTCCTCGTTGGTCAGCGGCTGACTACCGGTTTCGAGATCGATGATGCTGAGCCGTCGGACGCCGAGCGCCACGCCGTCGCCACGGTAGAAGCCCTCCTCGTCCGGCCCGCGGTGGACGACCGCCGCCGTCATCGGATCGACCGCTCCGAGCGCCCCCGACCCAGCCCCGAGGTCGAGCACCCCCGCGATCCCACACATCGGCTAGCCTCCAAGCGTACCGCCCGATCCGGCGGTTGACGGACTGTACCACAGACGTCGTAGGGGCGCGATTCATCGCGCCCTGTGGGCGAGGGCGCGATCAATCGAGGGCGCGGTCAATCGAGGGCGCGATCAATCCCGCCCCTACGGGCCGGTCTCGATCGGCAGGTCGTCGCGGTTGCCCCACTCCTCCCAGGAGCCGTCGTAGACCCGGACGTCCGGGTAGCCGAGCATCTTGAGGGTCAGGGCGGTGTGGGCGGCGCGGACGGCCCCCTGACAGTAGGTGATCACCTGCTTGTCGGGCGTCACACCGGCGTCTTCATAGCGGGCTCGGATCTCCTCCGGCGTGCGGAAGGTCCGATCGCCGTCCCACCGAAGGTTGTCCTGCCAGAAAATCCAGGTCGCGCCCGGCACGCGTCCGCCGCGCGCCGCGCGGGCCTCCTCGCCGGTGTACTCGCTATGGCGGCGCACGTCGACCACCGCGACGCGCGGGTCGCGCCGGGCCGCCAGCACCTCGTCGGCCGTGGCCAGGATGTCGGTAGGGCCGTCGCGCGGGGTGAACGCAGCGGGGCGGGGCGTGGGCGGCGCCGTCGTCAGCGGACGTCCCTCCTGAGTCCACCTGATGATGCCGCCTTCCAGGATCCGGACATTCTCGTGTCCGTGGCGCGCCAGGACCAGCCAGAGTCGCGACACGAAGTGCCCGCCCTCGTCGTCGTAGCCGACGATCAGCGTGTCGTCGCCGACTCCGATCCCCTCCATGACCGCCTTGACCCGGGGCCCGCGGGCCACCTTGAAAGCGATCGGGTCTTCCTTCGTGCTCAGCTCGTTCGACCAGTCCAGGTAGACCGCGCCCGGGAGGTGTCCCTTGTCGTACTCGTCGCGCCCGACCCGCCCGTCAAAGTAGTAGCGACAATCGACCACCCGGACGTTCGGATCGTCGAGATGCTCGGCGAGCCACTCGGTGCTGACGAGGAAGCGGTCACGGTCTATGTCCATGGCGTCACCCTCCTCGGCTACTGTAGCCAGGATCGTCAGCCCGGGCAACATGGAGGGTCCCTGGTCCGGCAAGACGAGCGCCCAGGCGATACACTGTTGGCAGTCCGGGCGCACGCACGACTGCGAACCACGACATTGGGGAGGCCCAGAGTGCCCGTTGATCGCGCCCTCTTCTTTCGCTTGATGGGCTCGTTCGCCAGCGGCGTGACGGTGATCACCAGCCGTGGCGAGGATGGTCTGCCCCGCGGCTTCACCGCGAGCGCCTTTTGCTCGCTCTCGCTGGACCCGCCGCTCTGCATCGTCTGTGTCGACCTCCGAACCGAGTCACTGCCGGCGATCCGCTCGACCAGAGCGTTCGTCGTCAACATCCTGGCGTCCGATCAGCAGGAGATCTCCCAGCGCTTCGCCGCCAAGGCCAGCGACAAGTTTGCCGACCTGGCCTACCGCGAGGGTCCGGCGACCGGCTCGCCTGTTTTCGAGGGCGTCGTGGCCTGGGTCGAATGCCGCGTCCGCGACATCCTCGAGGGCGGCGACCACGTCGTCGTCGTCGGCGAGATCCAGGCCGGCGATGCTCTCGACGGCGACCCGCTCCTGTACTTCCGCGGCGAATACCGAGCGTTCGCATGAGCGAGATGACCTGCGCCGTCTGGTATGGCGTGAACGATCTGCGGGTCGAGCGGCGCCCGCTGCCCGAGCCGCGGGGGCGCGAGGTGCTCGTGCGGGTCGCTGCCTGCGGGGTCTGCGGGACCGACCTCCACCTCGTCGACGGCTCGATCCCGCTCTACCAGCCGCCGCGCGTGCTCGGCCACGAGATGGCTGGAACCGTCGTGGCCCTCGGCCCGGAGGCCCGCTCGACCCCACTCGGCGCGCGGGTGGCGATCGACCCGAGCCTGCCCTGCGGGGCCTGCTTCTTCTGCCGCGAGGCCCAGCCCTACCGATGCCCGAATCGGACGCCGGCGATCGGCGGCTTCGGCGAGTACCTGGCCGTTCCCGAGCAGACCGCCTACCCCCTGCCCGATGGGCTACCGCTCGAGCACGGGGCCCTGGCCGAGCCGCTGTCCTGCTGTCTCCATGCCCTCGAGCTGGCCGCCCCACGAGCCGGCGAGACGATCGCCATCGTCGGCGCGGGGACGATCGGCCTGCTCCTCCTCCAGCTTGCACGGCGCTCCGGCGCCGCGCTCGTCGCCGTGTCCGAGCCAGACGCGGAGCGCCGCGAGCTGGCCCTGCGGCTCGGGGCCGACCTGACCATCGACCCCGGCACCGAGGATCCGCGCGAGCGCCTGCTCGCGGCGACCGAGGGCATCGGCGTCGACTATGCCTTCGAGGCGGTCGGCGCGGCGGCGACGGCCGCCTGCGCCATCTCGCTCCCCCGCCGCGGCGGCACAGTCGTCCTGGTCGGAGTCGCCCCTGCCGATGCTGAGATCGTCCTCCGACCCTACGAGCTGTTCGAGCGGGAGCTAACCCTGCGCGCCTCGTTTATCCGAGCCTTCGAGTTCCGCCGCGCCGTCGCCCTGCTCCCCCGCCTCGAGGTCGAGCCCCTCCTCGGCGCTCGCTTTCCACTCCCCGAGATCCACGCGGCCTTCGCCGCCGCCGGCAGCCGCCGCGGCGTCAAGACCCTGGTCACCCCGTAACGCCGTCCTGGTTCCGCGTTCAGGGCTCCTCCGGGAACGCGGAACCAGGAACGCGGATTTAGGAACTAGTCTTGGAACGTCGGGTGCGACGGCGGCGCGGGCTGGCCTCGGAGTCGGCGAGCCAGGCCAGCACGGTCTTCTGCTCGGTTTCACCGTAGCTGATCGAGCGGTTCAGCTCCTTCGCGGCGCGCGAGAGATTCAACTTGATCTTGCGCAGTGTCTCGCCGGAGTCGGGCTCCACTTCGATGACTGCGTTGCCGCTCAGGGACTCCAGAGCCTTCCGATACGGTTCGCGCTCCTGGTACCCCTTCGTTCGGTGCTTGAGTCGATCTCTTGCGCTCGCATCCACCTTACGGATCTGGGCCATCTCTGCAGTTCCCTTCAGGCGTGGCTCACACGCTGGCATGTGGCGTCACTATCATACGCACATCGACCGTCACGGGTGCAAGTGATCGAGAGACAGGCCGCATGACATGGGCAGAGAGTCAGCATGACATGTGGGGTCACGCGAACACACCAGACATCCGCGTGAGGTTGCCACACCTGGTAAGCAACGCTCTACGCTTTTCCCACGACGATGGACCCCTACCCATCCCCAGGCACGGATCGCTCCGCGCTGTTCGGTTGCGCGCGCACTCGGTCCCGGCGGAAGATGGAGGCTGAGACGGGCTACGCGCCCCAGATCGCGTGGCAGCCGACCTGGAGGAAGACCATGTTCGGGAGCATCGGCGAATCGAGTGGGCCGGCGATCGACCTGCCGAATCGTATGAACGTCGCGACGCTGCTCGTCGACCGTCATGTCCAAGAGGGCCGCGGTGACCGCGTCGCCATCTACTACGGCGATCACGAGATCACCTACGCCCAGGTCCAGGAGGGCGCCAATCGAGCCGGCAACCTCCTGCGCCAGCTCCACGTCCGCATCGAGAACCGGGTCATGCTCCTGCTGCTGGACTCGCCAGAGCTGGTCTACAGCTTCCTCGGGGCGATCAAGATCGGAGCCGTCCCGATCCCGACAAACACCTTGATGAAGCCTCCGGAGTACGAGTACATGCTGAACGACTCGCGGGCGGTCGTCGCGATCGTCAGCGAGCAGCTCCTCCCCCAGCTTCAGGCCATTCCCCGCGAGCGCCTCCCCCACCTGCGCGAGATCGTCGTCGTCGGCAGCGTCCCAGCCGGTCTCCGGTCCTTCGACCAGCTCGCCGCCGCTGCCTCAGCCGAGCTCGAGCCGGTCGAGATGTCGAGGGACGACGTCGCGTTCTGGCTCTACAGCTCCGGCAGCACCGGCTTCCCCAAGGGCTGCGTCCACTTGCAGGCCGACCTCGTGTACTGCTGTGAGCTGTACGCCAGGCCGATCCTTCGAATCGGGCCGGACGACCGCTGTTTTTCGGTCGCCAAGCTCTTCTTCGCCTACGGCCTCGGCAACGGGCTGTACTTCCCCTTCTACGTCGGCGCCAGCACGATCCTCTGGCCTGGCCCGCCGACCGCCGACAACGTCTACCGCGTCGTCGAGCGATATCGCCCGACCCTCTTCTACTCGGTCCCGACCAACTACGGGATGCTCCTGGCCCAGGAGGGCGAGCACGACCTGGGCTCGATCCGCCACGCCGTCTCGGCCGGCGAGGCGCTGCCGCCGGCCCTTTTCCAACGCTTCAAGGAGCGTTTTGGTGTCGAGATCCTCGACGGCATCGGCAGTACCGAGATCCTCCACATCTTTATCTCGAACCGTCCGGGCGAAATCAGGCCAGGCTCGAGCGGCAAGCTGGTGCCCGGCTACGACGCGAAACTGCTCGACGACGATGGCGCCGTCGTGGAGCGCGGCGAGATCGGCAATCTGCTCATCAAAGGCAACAGCACCTGCGCCTACTATTGGAACAAGCGTGACCGCACCAGGCAGACGATCCTCGGCGAATGGATCGTGACCGGCGACAAATACTATCAGGATGAGGACGGCTTCTTCTGGTACGGGGGTCGATCCGACGACATGCTCAAAGTCGGCGGTATCTGGGTTTCGCCGGTCGAGATCGAGAACACCCTGATCGACCACCCGGCCGTCCTCGAGGCCGGTGTCGTCGGGCGCGAGGACCAGGACGGGCTGATCAAGCCCCTGGCCTACGTCGTCGCGGCCGCCGGCCACGAGCCGTCGGACACCCTCGCCGAAGAGCTCAAGGGCTTCGTCCGCGCCCGCATCGCCGAGTACAAGCGCCCCCGCTGGATCGAGTTCGTCCCCGAGCTCCCCAAGACCGCGACCGGTAAGACCCAGCGCTTCAAGCTGCGCCAGCTCGAGACAGGGGTCGGCGGGTAGGACTTGATTGCAGCGACATACGGAGTGTCACATCGACCGGCTCAGGACCGGTCGCCCGGCTCCCCCGGAGCCACGTCGAACTGCTCGATCCCCGGGAAGCGGAACTGCTCGCGGGTCCAGTCGATCCGCTCCAGCATCGCGCGCTCGGACGGGGTCCACTCGTCGCCACGGGCTTCGACCGCCCGCAGCATCCCCCGCAGCGCCAGCCATTTGCCGTACGCTCGTTCGCGGGCCACCGGGTCGCCCTGTTCGATCGCGTTGGCCATCTCCTGCTGCGCCGCGTAGCCGAGAGCGTCGCAGATCGCCTGGATCTCACGATAGTGGGCCGGCAGCCCGCAGGCGTCGCCGCGCACGTAGCCCTCGCCGCGGTAGCTCGGGAACAGCTCGGCCATCGGCTCAGCGCGCCAGGCCACGGGCGGTGAGCTGGCGCGTCGCCTCGGCCACGGTGTCCGGGACCCCCTGCTGTCGCGCCACCCAGCTCACCAGCTCCCCGACGCCGTCCGCGAACGCCATCTTCGGCGCGTAGCCCAGCAGCCGCTGGATCCGGGTGATGTCGGCGAAGCAGTGGCGGATGTCGCCGGCCCGGAACTTTTCGGTGATCTCGACGCCACCCGCCCAGCCCAGCTCGCCTGCCAGGGCATCGGCGACCTCCAGCACACTCATCGGCCGGCCGCTGCCGACGTTGAGGGCCTGGTAGTCGGCCTCGGGGCGCTCGATCGCCAGCTCACAGGCCCGGACGACGTCGCTCACGTGGACGAAGTCGCGGAGCTGGCGGCCGTCCTCGAAGACCAGCGGCGGCTTGCCCGCCAGCATCCGGCCCGAGAAGATCGCGGCCACGCCGGTGTAGGGATTGGAGAGGGCCTGCCGCGAGCCGTAGATGTTGAAGAACCGCAGCGCCACGGCCGGAATCCGGTAGGCGTGGGCAAAGGCCAGGAACATCTCCTCGTGGTCGCGCTTGTTGATCGCGTAGATCGAGGTCGGGAAGAGCGGCTTGTCTTCGTCGGTCGGCAGGGGTGTCAGCTCGACTCCACACCCCGAGCAACGCGGCTCCCACGCGCGCGCCGCGAGCTGTTCCGGTGGGCGCAGCCTCGGCGCGACCGGGCCGTGCTCCGGGCAGGTGTAGGCCCCCTCACCATAGATCGACATCGACGAGGCGACCAGCAGCTTGCGCACCTGGCCCGGGTCGTCCACCAGAATCTGCAGGAGGTTGGCCGCCCCGAGCGTGTTGACCTCGGTGTAGCGGCGTACCTGGTACATGCTCTGGCCGACGCCGACCATCGCCGCCAGGTACACCACGACCTCGGCCTCGCGAACCCGCGGCCCGAGCGTGTCCGGATCGCGGACGTCCCCGATCACCAGCTCGTGATCCCGGTCGAGATACTCGGGACGGCCCCCTTCGCCGCCGTGGACCTGCGGCTCGAGGTTGTCGAAGAGGACAACTCGGCAGCCCTGCCGGGCCAGCGCATCGGCCAGGTGCGAGCCGACGAAGCCGGCCCCGCCGGTGATCAGCACTCGTTCGCCTACAGACACCTTGTCCACCCCGCCATGCTCGGCGCCCCCAGCCCATTCGTTGCCCGCGACACGATGATACGCCGGTCAGAGATTTGGTTAGCCGATCGACGGCGCGGCGATCGTCGGTCGGCGTGCGAGCGCCTCTTCCAGGATGGCGTCGAGTAGCGCGGCGCGTTGATCGTAGGTGTGGTCGCGCAGGACCCGCGCTCGCGCGGCCGTGCCGATCGCTTCAGCCCGAGCCGGAGGCGTTGAGCGCAGGTACCCGACGATCGCCTCGGCGGATCCGGCGACCAGGATCTCGCGGCCCGGCTCGAAGAACCCCTCCATCCCATCCCAGGCATCGGTGATCAGGCAGCAGCCGCAGCCGGCGGCCTCGAAGATGCGCGTCGGCGGGCTGAACCCGTAGCTGGCCATCGCCTCGCGGTTGATGTTCAGGACGGTGCGGGCCGAGCAGTTCCAGCTCCGGTGCTCGGCGGTCGGGACGTGGCCGATCCAGCGGACGTTGCTCGGCAGCGGACAGCCGCCCCAGCCCTCGCCGCCCAGGATGAAGCGCAGCTCTGGGGCCAGCTCGGCGGCGCGGAAGAACAGCGATCGGACCCGCTCCTCGCGGTCGGGCAGGCGGTTGCCCATGAAGAGCAGGTCGGCGGCCCTGGCCGGGTCGGGGCGGGTCGGGAAGTATTCGTCCGGATCGACCGCGTTGTAGATCGGGTGGGTCGCCCGTGCGCCGAGCCGCGCGTAGGCCTCTTCGACGGGCGGACCGCCGCCGTAGAGCAGGATCAGGTCGTAGCGCGGGATCAGCCCCCGGAAGCCGTCGCCGCCAGGGGGCTCGGCAAACGTCTCGCCGAGCGTCGTCGGGGCATCGACGTCCCAGAATGCCACGAGGGTACCAGGCGCCCCTGCCTCGAGGACCCCGCGCGCCAGCTCCAGGTCCCAGCCGCCGACGCCGCTGCACTTGGCGACGAGCTGGGCGCCGCGGGCCCGCTCGAGCTCGCGGGCCAGGTTGTCCCAGCCGCGGCAGACGCGCACCTCGGCGTAGGGCGGGTCCTCGAGCAGGTCACGGTGGGCCTGACGATCGTAGAGGTCGGGCTCGACGAAGACCAGCTCGTGACCGCGCGCGTGCATGGCTTTGCAGATGCCGCGGTAGTAGGTCGCCGCGCCGTTCCAGTAGGCCGAGACGATGCTCGAGCCGAACAGGACCAGCCTCATCGCAGGATGCTCAGGAGCTGCTCCGCTCGATGGTCGCAGGTATGGCGAGCCAGGATCGTCTGGCGGCCGTGGCGCCCAAGCTCCTCGCGCGCCGCCGCGTCGGCGCAGAGCCAGCTCACCAGCTCGCACATCTCCTCCGCGCTCCGAGCGACGACGTAGTCCCGCCCCGCCGAGAACAGGCCATCCGTGTCAGGCCAGGGCAGCGACACCAGGCAGGCGCCACTCGCCAGCGCTTCGAATACCCGAATGGTCGGGGTACCCGGTAGCAGCTCGACGTACTGCCGACGCGGGACGTGGAGCACCACCTTTGCCGCGCTGTAGACGCCTGGCACCTCGACGTTCGCCAGCCGCCCGCGGAAGTCGACGTCCAGGCCGTTCCGGAGCCGGGCGAGCACCGCGGCCGGATAGCGTACTCCGTAGATGGCGTAACACAGGCTGGGCAGCGCCTGGCGAGGCCCCAGGACGTACTCCTCGATCTCTCGATCTCGATCGCCATCGCCGTAGTTGCCGACGAACACGACGTCATCGCGCTTGGCGACGTCGCGTGGCGCGAAGATGGTGATATCGGCCGCCTCGTGTACGACGTGGACGTTGTGAAACCCCAGATCGGCGTAGCGCTGCGCCACCGACGGGCTGTAGGCGAGGATGTCGTCGAAGCACTCCAGTCCGAGCCGATCTCGATACGCCCCGTCGACGGCGACCCGATAGTGGGTGTCGTGGAAGAGCGAGCGCACCCCGAGTGTCGAGCACAGCGAGCCGATCATGCGGATCACTTCGGGCTCATTCCACTCGTGCACGATTGCGATGTCGGCCTCGGCGAGTCGCTCGCCGAGCCGCGCTTCCAGTCCCGGGCCTGGCCGATACCGCTCATAGCGGAGATCAGGAAAGTGGGCCTCGAACTCGGCGACCGCGTTCGGGACCTCCGCGAGCAGGTGCCGCAGCGACCAGTTGTCGACCTGCTCGTAGCAGATGACGGAGTGGCCCCGGGCCTGGAGTGACCGCATCAGGCCGCGCAGAAAATGGGCGTTGCCGTGATTCCAGTCCGAGATCACCGACTGATAGAAGAGCGCGAACCTCATGCCATCGACCGCCGCCGATTGGTCTGGACGCGCGCCCCGCGTTCAGCGAGGAGCCGTCTGTAGACGCTGACATACTCGCTCGCCATGCGCGAGGCCGTGTAGCGCTCCTGCGCTCGACGCCGCGCGCGCGTCGCCAGCTCGGTCGCCAGCCGGTCGTCGTCGAGGAGGCGGCGCCACTGCGCGCGGAGGTCGCTGGCGTCGTCCGATCGGAAGAACAGGGCCACACCGTCCCACAGCTCGCGGAACGATGGGATATCGCTGAGGAGCAGCGGGCAACCCGCCAACGCCGCTTGCAGCGGGAGTAAGCCGAAGGGCTCGTAGCGGGCCGGAGCCAGATAGACGCGAGCCGAGCCCAGGTATCGGTCGAGCTGCTCCGGTGAGAGCCGCCCGAGCGCGACGACCGCTGGACCCAGGTCGCGGAGGCTTCCGGACTCCGGATGCTGACGGTCGCCAGCGTGAACGATCCGCCCCAGCCCCCGATCGCCGGCCGCGCGGGCGGCGAGCTCGAGGTTCTTGGCGCTGTCCCAGGCCCGTCCGGCGAGGACGGTCAGCCGTTCGCGCTCGATCGTCGGGCGAGGGTCGTCGGTACCCTCGGGCCAGCCGTTGTACACCACCGCTAGCTCGCCCTGGCGGTCGTAGAGCTCGGCCATCTGGTTTGCCATGAAGCAAGAGACGGCGACGACTGCGTCCGCGGACTGCACGCCCTGCCTGACCAGGGTGGCGTAACGGCTCCACTCGATCGGGACCGGACCGTCTCTCCCCCCGCGCTCGGTCCACTTGAGCCAGCTTAAGACGTCGCTGTGGGCGGTGAGTACGATCGGGATGTCGACGTCGAGTCGCGCGGGCGCGAACTGGTTGACGTGGAGGATATCCGGCCGGAGGTCCCGCACGAGACCGGCGGTGAGCGTACGGGTCGTGTCCACGTCGTCGGCGCTAGCCTGCATCCATTCGAGTTTGAGCGGCGCGTCGAGCAGCTCGGCCCCGACCGCCGCGGCCTCAGCCCGTTGCACAACCGTCGGAACGCCGAACGCCAGCAGCGAAACCCGATGTCCGATCCTCGCGAACTCGCCCGCCAGGACTCGGCAGAAGTCCCAGACGCCGCCAACCAGGTCGGTGGTGAGCAGGACGTGGAGCGGATCCTTACTGGTCGAGATCGTCCGCACCGATCCCTGCCTCCACGCGAGTTTCGCCTGCCCGCGGCCTGTCGCTGGGCATAGATCACCCGGTGACGAATAGCTCGGGACAAGCTATGTAGCGCAAGGCCCGTGCCAGGCATGCTTGGCGCCGTGACAACGCGCGAGCCCAGGGGTCCCGACCCCCGAGCGGGAATCGGGTTCAGGGCTGGCAGGATCGGATGAATGCCTCCAGCGCCGGATAGACGGCCTCCCAGGTCAGACCCTCGCGAGCGGCGAGCGCGGCGGCCGCGGCGGCAGGGTCGGGGAGGCGCTCGACCAGGTCGGCCAGCTCGTCGTAGACCACTACGGCGCCCAGCGTCTGGAGGTGCCGCTCCATCGCCGGCATGTCGCCTGTCGCCAGCGCGATCGGCACGCCGGCCGCGATGTAGGCGGTGTAGCGGTTCGGGAAGTTGAATGGCCGAAAGTGGTCGTTCAGGTCGGACACGTGCAGCAGCCCGGCGTCGTACCGCGACCACTCTTCGACGAACTGATCGGGCGGGATCGGGGGGTGAAGATGGACGTACCCGCTCTCGGCGGCGAGAACCCCATACTCGGCCTCGGCCGCCTCGTCGCGGAGCATCCAGCCGGTCGAAGGGTCCAGCCGCCGAAAATGGGCGTACAGATGGACGTGGGCGCGCCGTTCGGCGAGCCCGCGCACCAGCGACCGATAGTCGTAGCGCGTCCCATCGGTCGTCACCGTACCGGCGACCAGGAGGTGCGGTCGACGGTCGGACCACGAGAGTTTGGGCTGGAGCGTGCCCTTCAGGTAGCGGGAAGGGATCGGGTCGGCATCCAGACAGGTCGAGGACGCGGGCGACTGATAGATGCCGGCGAAGTAGTCGCGCGACTCTTCGTTGATGAAGATCACCCCGTCCGCCCGTTCGATGCAGGTCCGCTCGTCGTCGTTCGGCGAGACATAGTGCTCTTTGTAGTGACGGATCAGGGGGACCGGACAGCCGTGACGCAACAGCCCCGCCGTCACCGGGTTACTCCCATCCCAGACGTTCAACAGCGAGTAGACGGCGTCGATCCGCTCGGAGCTGACTAGCTCGACCAGGCGGACCGCCGAGGCGTCTGGCGCGTCGTCCAGACTCAGGGCGGGGATCCCCCCGATCTGGTCCTGGACGGCCGGCAGGTAGTGGGTCGAGGCGTACCAGAGCTGGTGCCCGTGTGCCAGGAAGGTCGTGAGTCGCTCAGGATAGGGACCGAGCCCGCCGAGAACCAGCAAGCGCATGGTTGTCCTTCGTCGGGCGCACGGCGCCCGCACTATCAGGTGGCGATCGGCGTTGTCGTGGCCCCGCGGCGGGCGTAGCGGCCGACGACCGCCTCGCAAAAGTCGGCGAACAGGCTGGAGTCAACCGGCGGGCTGGTGTGGTGCGGCTGGACGCCCAGGTGGGCCGGCGTGAAGCAGAGCGTCAGCGTGAGGTCGAACTCGGCCAGCTCGTCCATGACATGGTCGAACCACTCGGTCGCGCCCTCCCGCTCCCAATCGGCCCAGCCGATTCCCGTTCGGACCCTCCGCACCCCCAGCTCGCGCAGGCAGCGGACCATCTGGGCCAGCCGGGCTTCCTCGCGCCAGTAGACCCATTCGCACACGCCAACCCCCGCCTGGACCCACTCCCGCAGCCGCCGAGCCGCGAGTTTGGGCCGCCCCGCGGCGTCGTACAGACCCATCCGAAAGTGGCGATAGTAGGCGCTGCCCTCACTCTCGCGGTGCCGAGTTGTCGCCTCCCAGGCCTCGGGCAGGTCCATCAAGGCGTACCAGTAGACTCGCTCCAGCCGCGGGACGAGCAGCGCCGCCGTCTGGTCGAGGGCCCATGCCTGGAGGCCCGGTGACACGAAGCTCGATGCCCCGACCTCGGTCGCCCACAGTAGCCTGCCATCGGCGGCCGCCTGGATCGCCTGGGCCCGAGCCGGCCACTCCTCGATGTGCCAGTGGTTCCAGTCGAGCGGGAACCCGTGGATCCCGACGGCGTCGATCACGTCGCCGACGCCCATGCTGAAGAGGTGCCGAATGAAGCCCGGATCGAGAGGCGAGATGCCGCCCAGGACCCGCGTCAGGCCGGGCGAGATATGTGCCAGGCGCTGGCCGGCCAGGCAGACCATCTCGGCGAAGCGCTCCCAGCTCGGGTCGAGATCGCGATTCCAGTGGGAGAGGTTGTTTGGCTCGTTCCACAGCATGATCGCCTCGATCATGACGCTGACCCCGCGCCGGGCCGGCCGACCGAGGCAGCGGCTTCGGGCTCGCAGACGTACACCTCTCGGCAGGGGCGGTCGACGACCCGCAACCCCACACTCCGGAGCATCGCCAGGCTGGCCGCCACGTTTGGGATCCACCAGTTCGTGGGGTCTCCGGCGTAGCCGTGCTCCACGAAGTGCATCCGTGGGAAACGCTCATCCAGGAAGACGTCCTGCTCGGAGATCGGGTAATCCTCCGCCACCTCGCCGATCTCTCGCGAGCCGCGCTCCATCGTCTGGAACAGCAGCCGACCCCGCACCAGCCTCGCCACCCTCTCGAGCGCCAGCAGCGGATGCCGCAGGTGGTAGAAGACTCCCAGGAACAGCACCAGGTCGAACTGCTCGCCGGCCAGCCGATCGACGTCGTAGACTTCCATCCGGCGAAACTCGACATCGTGCAGGCCGAGCTGCTCGCGGGCAAAGCGGGCCTGCGCCAGGTAGTCGAGACTATGGTCCAGCCCGAGCACGCGGGCGGCGCCGCGGCGCTTCAGCTCGAACGAGTAGAAGCCCGCGTTACAGCCGATGTCGAGTACGCTCAGTCCAGACAGATTCTCCGGCACGACGTGCTGAAAGAACCGCCAGTAGTTGGTCGGAAAGTCACCCAGCGGATGATCGGGCGCCGTCTGAATATCGCCCGAGTCGTCCAGGCGCAGGTTATGGAACCAGGGCCCCAAACGCTGCACGCGCTCCTGGAGTGAGCCCCTGGCAATCGTCATCGGCTGGCTACGTCCTCCAAGGGTCCTGCTCCGCCACATGGCACGGCTCGTGCCAGCGGTCACGCGGCCCATGCGCCACATACCACCGATCCTCGGGAGGGACCTGGATGCGCTTCGTGATCTTCGGGCTGACGGTCTCTTCCTCCTGGGCGAATGGCCACGCGACGACCTGGCGCGGGTTGCTCAAGGCGCTCGATCGCGACGGTCACGCCACGACGTTTTTCGAGCGCGACGTGTCCTATTATGCCGCCGAACGCGACCTCCCCCGGCCCGACTTCTGCCAGCTCGTCCTGTACGAGGATTGGCCGGCGGTGCTGCCGCGCGCCCGCCAGGCCCTGGCTGACGCGGACGTCGCGATCGTAACCTCGTACTGCGCCGATGGCCTCGCCGCCTGCCGACTGGTCCTCGGCCAGGCCGGCCCCGTCCGCGTCTTCTACGATATCGACACACCCGTGACGCTGGCGGAGCTCTCGGCGCATGGCGTCGCCACGGCGGCCGGCGCCCGCTATCTCACCCCCGACCTCATCCCCGATTTCGACCTGTATCTCAGCTTCGCGGGCGGCCCCCTCCTGAGGGAGATCGAGACCGTCTGGGGTGCGCGGCGCGCGGCGCCACTCTACTGTTCGGTTGACCCCGAAGTCCATGCACCGACCGAGCCGAGGGCCGACCTTCGCTGCTCCCTGGGATATCTGGGGACCTACTCGCCCGATCGCCAGGCGGCGCTCGATCGCTTGCTGATCGAGCCGGCTCGCCGCGCGTCGGCCAAACGCTTCGTCGTCGTCGGCTCGCCCTACCCAGCGGATATCGACTGGCCACCGAACGTCGAGCTCCACCCCCACCTCCCCCCGCGAGAACACGCCGCGTTCTACTGTGCGAATCGGTTGACGCTGAACGTCACACGCGAAGCGATGGTCCAGGTCGGGTATGCGCCGTCGGTCCGCCTCTTCGAGGCCGCGAGCTGCGGCACGCCGATCCTCAGCGACTGGTGGCCGGGTCTCGACGAGCTCTTCGCGCCAGGCGAGGAGATCCTGATTGCCCGCACGACCGACGATGCCGTCGCCGCGCTCGAGCTGGGTGATGCCGAGCTTGCGCGGATCGCCCGCGCGGCCCGCGAACGGACGCTCGCCGAACACACGGCCGCCTTTCGAGCGCGCGAGCTGGTCCGGGCCTGTGAGTCGGCGCACTCCGGCGTCCCCGCGCCGATGCCGCTCGCGTGAAGGCAGCCCAGCTCGTCGCTCCGGGCCGGGTTCGGGTCGTCCAGGCCGAACCTCCCGCGCCCGCTGCTGGCCAGGTGCTCGTCAAGATCCTCGCCTGCGGCGTCTGTGGCTCCGACCTCAACGCCTGGCGCGGCGTGACTGGCATCGAGTACCCCCTGCCGCTCGGTGCGCCGGGCCACGAGGTCTGGGGCGAGGTGGCCGCGCTCGGATCGGGCGTCGCCGACGAGGCCCTCGGCCTCGGCCGCAAGGTGACTGGCCTGGTCCAGGGAGGCTACGCTCAGTACGCCCTAGCGCGGACCGACGAGCTGCTGGCGCTCCCTCCGCCAATTGCCGATCAGGTGGTTCTGGGCGAGCCGCTCGCCTGCGCCGCCAACGTCGTCCGACGGACTCGTTGGGCGCCGGGTGAGCGGGTCGCGATGGTCGGCTTCGGCTACATCGCCGCGCTGGTGGTCGGGCTGCTCTTTCC
>JACCZL010000314.1 GCA_013695975.1 Chloroflexota bacterium | reverse complement strand
GCTCCGCCAAACAGCGTTGCCACCACCATTCCGACCAGGCGCCGCCGCGACGTGCGGACGAGTCCTCGTCGGGCGACCCAGGCCAGGCGAAAGGCGCGGTCGGTGGACGAGATGAGGCGACCGGCCTCCGGGTTGCCCTCCGGTCGAGCGGTCATCGGGGCCGAGTCCGCCCTGCTGGTCGCCGCCGCCTGCTCCTCCCGCCGCTGGCCCTCGGCATCCCCGAGGCGGCGGTACGCGGCGATCCGGAGGTCCTGCAGCGCATCGCTCGCCGGCGCGCCGCCGTCGCCCGTCGCGGCGAGCCAGGTTCGGATCCGACCGGCCTCGGCCTCGCCTATCGCCGCGCCTTCCAGGAGCGCCCGCCCTCCGTCGATCAGGACCTGTTCGGCCGCCGCCGGCTGCCCCGCCGCCTGGTGGTGATGGGCGGCCTCAGACCAGTCGCCCTGGGTGGCGAGCGCCTTGCCCGCTCGGGCGTGGAGGTCACGCAGGTAGATCTCCCCCAGCTCACCCCGCGGGTGGGCGTAGAGGGCCGCCGCGAGCTGGGGATGATAGGCGTACTGACCGCGCTCGCCCAACGCCGTGACCACGCCGTCACGCGCGAGCTGATCGAGTCGCTCCGCCGCGTCGTGGGTATCCAGAAGGGCGTCGATCACGGCCGGCTCGAGGTGACGGAGGATGGCGGTGCGCGTAAGGAAGCGGCGCTCCGCGGGCGTCGCAGCGTCCAGACGCGCGGAGGCCAGCTCGTCGAAGCCGTGCTGCATCGCCGAGGCGGAGCGCGTGGTGGCCGCGAGGCGACGGCTCAGGACCTTGATGAAGTGGAGCGCCAGCGACGGGTTGCGCCCCAGCAGCGCGTCGAAGCGTCGCTTCGGCAACGAGGCGACCAGCACGTCGTCCGTCGCCACGACGGTCGCCGTTCGCGGGTCGCCGGTCAGCAGCGCCTGCTCCCCAAAGGAGTCGGGCGCCCGCAGCTCTGCCACGCCCGCCTCGCTGCCGGCCGGGCCGGCGCGGACTTCGACCGTGCCGGCGACCAGCAGGTAGAGCGCGCCACCGGGGTCGCCGTCGCGCACGATCACGTCGCCCGCGGCGTAGCGATGCTCCTCGAGCTCAGCGAGCAGCTTGGACCGCTCGACGGGCGGGAGCCCCACGAACAGCGGAATGTCGACGATAGCGGGAGAGAGCGTCATCTCGCCCTCATAAACGCTCCCTCCGCGCCCATCGCCGCTCACCGAACCCGGTTGGCGGCCATCGCTATCGCTACGAGTAGGAGCAGGAGGTCCCAGAGCGGCACGACCAGCCCGATCGCCGCGTTGACCAACGCCGAACCGGCGTCCAGCCGCCCCCCACTTACCGCCAGCAGCAGCAGGGCGCGGCCGAGGACGAGCCCGAGCGGGACGGCTATGGCCGCGACGACGGCCAGGCTGGTCCCGCGCTTACGGTTCGTCGCGGCCGTGGTCGCCTCCCCGACGGCGTAGCCGAGCCCCAGCATCAGCAGGAAGCCGAAGAACCCGAGACCGGGGATGAATGCCAGCAGGGCCGCCCCGATGGCGGCCGCCGCGACCCCGGCCGCCAGGCCGCGGAGGTAGTGGACGGGACGGACCTCGAACATCGGCAGCTTCTTCATCTGCACGCAATTCCGACAGCGGGCGCCAACCGGGGTCATCACCATGCAGCGTGGGCAGATCGGCGTCTCACAGCGCCCGCAACGAAGGTACGTCTCGACCGAAGGGTGGGCGGCGCAGCGAGCCGGCGATGGCTCCGAGCGGGCTGACGGTGGCGGACTCGGGGTGGCGTCTTCGGGATTCTGGCGCGATCCTTGCGCTTCCATCGTCAGCTCGCCTGAGCGCCGAGCGCCCGACCTCCACCCACTCCGTGGCTCACACTCGCCAGCACCCGTCGCGCCGCCGCCAGCACCCGCTCGGGCTCGATCAGATCGAGACAGGTTCGCGCCGGACAGCCCTGGGGCGTCCCGAAACTGTGGCCGCGATGGATGCACGGGGCGCAAGCGAGCGCCTCGCGGACCACCGCGTGGCGCGGCGCCTGGGGCGGGTAGGGCCCCCAGGCCCGATCGTTGCTCGGCCCGAAGACGGCAACGACCGGTGTCTCGACGGCTGCCGCCAGATGCATGATGCCGCTGTCGTTGCCCACAAAGAGCCGTGCGCGCTCGAGTAAGGCGGCTAGTGCGTTCGGCGATGGGGTTGGGCCGAGCAGCTCGACCGGGCGGCACGCCGCCCGCGCCACCCGTTCGGCGACTTCCTGCTCGCCCGGCGCCGGCCCATGGAGGATGATTGGCCGAAGCCCGTGCTCCTCGGCGAGCCCGTCTGCTACCGCCCCGAAGCGCTCGGCCGGCCAGCGCCGAGCGAGGCTAAATGCGCCCGAGCCCGGGTGGATCATGGCCCAGCCAGCTCCCTCGCTGCCGAGCCGTCCGAGCGCGCCGCGAGCCCACGCTCGATCCGCGTCGGCCAGCGTCAGCTCGAGTCGCGGGTGCTCGTTCCGACCGCCCAGGGTCGTCGCGACGCTCAGCCAATAGTCGACCTCATGGCGCGCGCCGAAGCCGTCGTCCCGGGCGGCGCGGGTCAGGAACCAGCCACGGCCGTTGTCGAGGCCGGCCCGGATCGGCGCCCCGCTCCCGAGACAGAGCAGGGTGTATTTGGCGATCCCGAACGGCGTAGTCAGGTGATGGAACAGGGCAACCGCGTCCCAGCGCCCCGCTCGGAGGCGGCGGACTAGCGCGACCGCCGCCGGCAGCGAGCCCGCGGCATCGACCGGTCGATCGAACCGAGCCTTGTCGAACGGGATCAGCTCGTCCACGGCGGTCGAGCCCCGCAAAATCGCGGCGCTGCTGGGCGTCACGAGCGCCGCGATGTGGGCCGTTGGGTGGCCGTTGCGGAGGCCGCGGAGGGCCGGGGTGGCCGTCAGCAGATCACCCAGGTCGGCCAGCTTGACGACCAGGATGCGCTTCACGGACCGATTGTACCACGGGCTCGGTGGCGACTCGAAGCTGCGCCAGTGTCTCCCGCGCAGCCCTCTCCCAGGTAGAGCTCGCCGCCCGCGCTCGGCCACGCTCGCCCAGCTCCCGCCTCAACGGCTCGTCCGAGGCCAGCCGACTGAGTGCGTCGGCGATCGCGTCGATGTCGAGCGGGTCGACGAGCAGTCCGGCGTCGCCGACCACCTCCGGTAGTGACGAGCTGTTCGACGCCAGCACCGGCGTGCCGCACCCCATCGCCTCGAGCGCCGGGAGTCCGAAGCCCTCATAGAGGGACGGGAACGCCAGCGCCACGGCGCCGCCATAAAGGGCCGGCAGGTCGGCGTCTTCAACGTAGCCGATGACCCGTACGGAGGCCCGTGCGTGCATGAGCCTGAGCGCTCGCTCCAGTCGATCGGCCTGCCAACCGTGCCCGCCCACCAGGACCAG
>JACCZL010000306.1 GCA_013695975.1 Chloroflexota bacterium | reverse complement strand
TCTACCGCGCCGCTCCGCCCCTCGAGATCAGCGAGGAGGACTGGGACGCGGTGATCGACATCAACGCGAAGGCGGTCTTCTTCGCCAGCCAGGCCGTCCTGCCGCACATGGTCAGGGCCGGCCGTGGCAACATCATCAGTCTGGCCTCGATGGCCGGTAAGCTCGGCACCACGACGAGCCTGGTCTACGCCGCCAGCAAGTCGGCGGTGATCAGCATCACCCGCAGCCTGGCACTCTCGTTCGCGGCCGACGGCATCCGCGCCAACTGCGTCTGCCCCGGCTTTGTCCAGACCGACATGTGGACCCAGGTCGAGCAGGGGGTTTCCCGTGTTCTCGGCACCACGCCCGAGGAGATCAACCGCCAGCGCCTCGCCCAGGTCCCCCTCGGCCGCTGGGAGCAGCCCGAAGACGTCGCCCGAGTCGTCGGCTTCCTGGCCTCCGACAAGTCCGCCTACATCACCGGCGAGGCGGTCAACGTCTCGGGCGGCCTGGTCATGCACTGACGCGGCAGCCGCCGTCCGAGCCTGAGGAGATGCAACGTATGAACGTCCACCACAGTTCCCACCAACAGACGCGGCCGCGGCTCCAGCGGCCGCCGGAGTTCGGCCGGCCGACCCTGCCCGAGCGCGTCTGCAACCTGGGCCGCCTGCTCGACACGATGGAGCAGCGCGGGCTCGATGGCATCGTCGCGTATCTCAGGCCGAACGTCCTGTATCTGAGTGGGTTCGCGCCGCCGGCCAGCGTCGCGATCCAGGAGACCAACGGCTACGCCGCGGTGGTGGTCTCCAGGCACCAGCCGGACCACCCGATCATCCTGGTGGCCGAGTTCGACCTGCCCTACTTCCAACTCCAGCCTTCCTGGGTCAGGGACATCCGGCCCTACGCCACCCTGCTCACGCCGCTCGACCTGACCTGGGGGCCGTCAGCCATCGATCGCTACATACCGGCGGAGGTTCGTGAGACCGAGTGGGGCCGCGCGGCGCGGGAGAAGTACGCCTCCAGTCTGGTCGATGGGATGCGACAGGCGATGCAGGATCTCGGGCTCGCGCGGGGCACGGTCGGCTTCGACGACTTCCGATTCGCCAACGCCGTGGCCGAAGGCGATCTCCAGGTGGTGGACGCCTACGGCGCGCTCAAGTACGTCCGCCAGGTCAAGACGCCCGAAGAGCTCGACTTGCTGCGCCAGGCCACCCGGCTCAACCAGACGGCGATCGAGCGGACGATCCGCGCCTGGTCGCCCGGAACGACCTGGCAGGAGATGGTCCACACCTACCACGTCGAGGCGGTCACTCTCGGGGGCTTCGTGCGGGACCCCGGTGGGGTCATGATCGCCAACTTTGCCGGGACTGACCCGGCCTTTTATATGGGGACCGGGCTCGAGGATTTCGTCGTCGAGCCGGGCATGCACATTTTGTGGGACTGCCACGGCACCCGGGGTCACTACTGCTGGGACGGCGGCAAGACCTGGGTCGTCGACGACCGCCCGCGGGGCCTCGCCCAGCAGATCGCCACCGCCACGGCCGCCGCGATGGGGGAGGTCCAGAACGCCATGCGGCCCGGCGCGAAGATCAGCGAGCTGCAGGCGACTGGGCGGCAGGCCTTCCGTCAGGCCGGTATCTCCAACGCCGATCAGGCCTTCATCTTCTTCCACGGCCTCGGGCTGGAGCACATCGACATGGAGGTCGTCGCCAGCCGCCACGACTGGAGCCTCGAGGACGGGATGGTCGTCTCAGCCCATCTCCAGGTCCCCGGTGACGATCGCAGCCGCAACTGGCTCGAGGAGATCTTCCTGGTCACCAAGGACGGCGGCGACCCCTTCTTCACCTGGGGCCACGAGCCGCTCGCCGGCGATCAACCCGCCTGATCGCCCTTGGGCAGCGATGCCTGACCTGGCAGTGATCGGGGCGAGGGTGCTGGGCCCGGCCGCGGCGCGGCGGCTGGTACGCGCCGAGGTGCTTCGTCGTCTCCGCGTGCGGAGTACTGGGTCAATCTCGGTACCGTCTCCGACTCGGCCCGAGCCGGTCATACTGCCCTTCGGGCGAGTCATCGCCGACGCGCCGGCGAGACTCTTACTAGCCTGACCATGCACGACGCGGACTACCAGACGGCCTGGCCGGACGACCTCTGGCCCTGGATCCGGCGGTCGAGGCTGACGAGCCGCGAATCGGGCGAACTGGTGGATCTGTCGTGGGGCGCGCCCGTGCCGGGCACCGGCTGGCGGGTGTACGGGCAGCGACCTTGGCACAGCGACCGAGAC
>JACCZL010000296.1 GCA_013695975.1 Chloroflexota bacterium | reverse complement strand
GGCGCGCTTGACCGCGATGGTGAATGATCTGCGGGACGTCGCGCGCATCCAGATGGGCCGTCCGCTCGACCTGGAGCGTCAGGAAACAGACCTGGTTGCGCTCGCGCACGACGTCGCGGCGCAAATTCGGGGGCGGATCGACCGCTACACGATCGACGTCGATGCCGCGGTGTCGGCGTTGATCGGGTCATGGGACCCAACCCGCCTCGAGCGAGCGCTCGTGACGCTGATTTGCAACACGCTCGAATACAGCTCGGAGGGCGGGACGATCAAGATACGGGCCATCAGGGAGGGCGACCGTACGCCGTGGGCAGTCCTCAGGGTGAGCGGGGAAGGGGCGGGCATCCCCCAAGAAGCGCTCCCGCGGGTTTTTGACCGCGCCTACTGGGTAGGCAGGGTCGGCCAGTTCCCCGGCACCGGCATCGGCCTGGCCGGCACGCGCCAGATCGTCGAGCAGCACGGCGGGACGATCTCGGTGGCGAGCGAAGAGGGCGTCGGCGCGACCTTCACTGTGCGCCTGCCGCTGGACCCTACAACTTTTGGCTGACCGGGTCGTGGAGCTCGGGATCATCCCGGCCATCTCGGACGAGGCGATTGACAGTCCACGGTCGACGCCTGGCGCAAGCTGCGCCATCTCCATCCCTCGTGATCAGCGTGGCGGAGGTGGACGGAACGCCCGGGTCTCGCGGTGGGCGGGGATTAAGGCCGCGCCGCGTCGTCGCCAGCGATTGTCGTCACGATTGCGACGAGCTACGCTTCCGGGTGTGTGGGCATGATCGGGGCGGGCCCGGCGATGCCCATATCGTGAGGGACCGGCCTGACACACATCCGGGCGACTCCCCTGGAGGCGCTACGACGGGCCGAGCGAACCGCCGCCCGTGGGTTTGGCGGACTCCTTCAACTCGACGAAGAGGACGTGCGACGGTGTGTCGCCGATGTTCTCGCCGCTGTGCGTCTGAGCATCGAGCCATCGAGTTTCACCCTGGGCCAAGGTGACGTCGCGAGTCTCGCCCCCGCTGCCGATCAGGCGCCGCTCGAAACCGCTCAGGGTGTGCATGATGCTGTCGGGGTGCTCGTGCGGGCTCGTCCTCTGGCCGGGCTTGTCACGATACTCGAGGACTCTCACGCGGTCGTTCTCAAAGACGACCTTGTACTTGTCGGGGTCGGTCATCGTCGGGTCGGTCATCGTCCGCTCCTCCTTTGTTCCCAGGTCGCGCGAAGGGCGTGGGCCGTCGACGGCGCGTGACGCACGTCTACCGCCCAGCCAGTATACACACGGATGGGGCGCTCGGATACCGTGGAGCACGACCGCGCCGATGTCAAGAACGCCAACCTGAGCGACGCCAAACTCCCGCCACCTTCAGGGGCTAAGGACTCGTCGGGAAATAACTTGAGCAGTACAGCCCGAATGCTACCTGGAGTACTGCTCAACTTATTCGCGGACGGGTCCTAATGTGAGGTGCCTACTGCCTACTGCCTACTGGCTGGAGCCGGACTCGGCGGTAGAGCTGGACCAGCAGGATCAGGTAGGCCAGGCCGAGGGCGTACGACGCGAGGACGTCGCTGGGCCAGTGGTGGCCGAGCCAGATGCGCGATGGTCCGACCAGTAGGATCAGCACGCCGCAGATCCAGAGCAGGGCCGTTCTCAGACGGCCGGGCTTGAGCAGGGCATAGCTGGCATAGCCGAGGAAGCCGAAGAACGTGACGTAGAAGAAGGTGTGGCCGCTCGGGAAGCTGTGGCCAGGGACCGCCTCGAAGACTCGGACCAGGCCGGCGTCTGGTCGCGGACGCGCAACCAGGACCTTGATCGCCTGGGTCACCAGCCCCGAGGCGCCGGCGACGAGGGTAAACGTGCTCTCAACCCGGAAGCCGGCCAGCCAGAACAGCGCCCCGGCCGCGGCGACGAGCAGGAGATTGATCGGCGGGAAGCCGAGCGCGCTGACGGCCACCATCAGGGCGCCGACCCAGGGATGCTCGGCCTGCTGGAAGACCAGCGAGGTGGTCAGGTCTGGCTGGGCCGTCGCGCCGGCGCCGACGAGCGCGGTCAGGGCGCCGAAGGCGACCAGCGCAGCGGCGGCGAGGCCGGTGAAGGCGCGCGTCCGTAGGCCGGCCAGCCAGCGGGGGACGAGCGCCCGCCCGACGGCCTGGCGGAGCGGCTCGACGGTCCCCTC
>JACCZL010000279.1 GCA_013695975.1 Chloroflexota bacterium | reverse complement strand
CCAGTGGGGCGGGAAACCCCGCCCCTACGGATCGCAACCGTCAGGCCCACCGTAACAGGGCACTGGTCAGTCCGACATCTGGAAACTCACGCCGGATGTCGTGGTCACAGCGGCAAGCCCAACTGCCTGCCGCGTCTGACCGGCGCGAGCGCGTGCTCCGACTCGCCGCCCCGCACCCGGCGGCCCTGGCGCATCGAGTCTTCGTCCAAGCCGTGGCGGGCGCGGATGCGGGCGACGCGGGCGTCCAGCTTGGTCTGGTAGTCGCGGGGGGCGTGGGCGCGCGGGTACGCCCGCTCGTAGCGCGGGAGCAGGTCGGGGAAGCTCGCCTCGACGAAGCCGAGGTAATGCTCCTTGACGATCGGGGCGAGGCGAAGCGGCGACGCCCCGAAGAACCCCGCGCCGTGCTCGGCGGCGGCCGCCGCTACCGACTCGATCGAGGCGACCGAGTCGGTGATGCCGGGTAGGATCGGCGCCAGCAGCACGCCGGTCGGGACACCGGCTTCGGCGAGTCGACGCATGACAGCCAGTCGCTTGAGCGGATTGGCCGTGCCCGGCTCGAGGGTCCGCCAGAGGCCCAGGTCGACTGTCGTGATGGTGAAGAAAACCCGTACGCTGGCGACGCCGGCCAGGTCCGCCAGGACGTCGAGGTCGCGCAAGACCATCGGCGACTTGGTTACCATGCCAACCGGATTGGCGTGGTCGCGCAAGACCTCGAGCGCCCGGCGGGTGATCCTGAACCGACCCTCGGCCGGCTGGTAGCAGTCGGTCGCCGTCCCGAGCGCAACCTGCTCGCCCCGCCAGGAGGGGCGCCCCAGCTCCCGCCGGAGGACCTCCGGGAAGTTGACCTTGACCAGGATCTTGGTCTCGAAATCCTCGTCTGCGTTCAGGTCGTAGTAGGTGTGCGACGCCCTCGCATAGCAGTAGTGGCAGCCATGCGTACAGCCGCGATACGGGTTGAGCGACCACTTGAACGGCATCCCCTCAACCCGGTTGAGGGCGCTCTTGCACTCGATCTCGATGTACTGGGCCCGTGGCATGCTCGAAGCATAGTACAGATGTTCTAGCTTGTCAACGCCGGCAGGTGGCCGACCCCATCCGCCCGATCGAGGGCGAAGACTGCTTCGGCGAGGCGCTCGGCCCGGGCGGGGAGCAGCGCCTGCTCGGCATTGAGGGTGAACTTGCGGCGCAGCTCGTCGTCGCTGAGCGGATTGCCAGGGCCGCCACGGTTCTCCATGACCCGCTCCTCGTGGGTCGTCCCGTCCTCCAGCGTGACCCGCACGACGGCGGGGAACCGGCGCGGGAAGAGGCGGTCGCAGGCCGGATCGACGAACGTCTCGACCAGCTCGGCCAGGCGGAGTCGGGCCGGGTCGCGGGCGCGCTCGTCGGTGAAGTCGTCGAAGTAAACCCCGAGCCCACCGCCGCCGAGGAGGGCCGTGGCGACGGTGAAGGGGCCGCTGAACTGGGCGTGGTAGCCGCTACGCGGGCGGATCTTCTCCTCGCGCGGCTCGCCGATCGTTCGCAGAGCGGCGGCGGCCGCCCCGAGATCGATTCGCCGGATCCGCTCCGGGTCGACCCGGTGCTCTTTCCGCATGGCCAACGCCGCGTCGATGCCGGCGTGGGTGTAGTGGTTGGCAGGATAGGGCTTGAAGAAGATGCCGGGCAGCTCCCACTGCTCGCCCAGCCCCTGGACCACCGCCGCGGGATCGAACTGGCCATCGAGGAACGCCTTGTAGAAACCGAAGCGGCCCTCGAGCACCGTCGGCGGACCGGTGTAGCCGGCCCTGGCGAGGAGGGCGGCAGTCAGGCCGGCGTGGGCGGCCCAGCCACAATGAAGCCGCTTGACGGTCCCACCCGCCCGGTTGGCCTCGATGACGCCGCTGCCCATGCTGGCGGCGATCCCGAGGGCGTGACCAATGCCGTCCCTATCGAGCCCGAGCAGCTTGCCGCCGGCGACCGCGGCCCCGAGCGTCCCGCAGATCGATGTCGCGTGCCAGCCGCGCTCGAAGAAGATGTTTCCGCCGTCTTCCAGGTAGCCGCCCATGCCCACCCGCACAGTAACCTCGACGCCGACGGCAGCGGCGGCGATCGCCTCGGCCCCCGAGCGTCCCTCCGCCTCGGCCATCGCCAGAGTCGCCGGTACGATGCTGGCGCTCGGGTGGAGGACCGACGGTAGGTGCGTGTCGTCGAAATCGAGACTATGGGCGAGGGTCCCGTTGACCAGCGCCGCCTGAGGCGCCGGGTAGCGGCCCGGACGACCGACGACGCCGGACGCCTCCTGGCCTCCCCAGCCGCCGACCAGATCGGCGACGCCGTCCCCAAGCGCCTGAGCGTGCGCCGCGACGCAGATGCCGAGGGTATCGAGGACCCGCTGCTGCATGCTGCGCACGACCTCACGAGGCAGGCGCTCGAACGTGGTTTCCGCGGCGAACCGGGCCAATTGGATTGCGAGTGGATCACCGCTCATGAGGGGCCCTCCCCCGGAGGCCCGGACGCCACGGCGATCGGGCGGACCGGCGAGCCGGTCGCGCCGACAAACTTGAGCGGGAGGCACACGAACAGAAACTCGTAGACCCGGTCGGCGGCGAGCCGCTCGAGGTCCAGGTTCTCGACGATGTACACGCCGTGCTCGACGAGCAGGATGCGGTGAACCGGCAGGCGGGCGTGGCCGCTACCCGGGGCGAGCCACTCATAGGCCATGCTGTCGTGGCCGGTCACCAGCGGGCCAGACGAGGCGATCCATTCGGCGGCCGAGACGTCGGGGCCGGGCACCCCGCTGTCGTGGCCGAGGTAGGCGGACGGGCTGCCCCAGTGTTCGGCCCAGCCGGAGCGGACGAGGACTGCGCCGCCCTTCGGTAGCTCGACTCCCTCGGCGTCGGCAACCGCGCTAAGCTCGTCGGCACGGATCGGCTCGCCGGCCGGCAGCGACGGCACCCCACGGTGCCTGGCGACATCGAGGAGGACGCCACTGCAGAAGATCGGCTCGACCGTCTCGACGCCGAGCTGCCTGAAGCGACCACCCGTCTGGGCCACCTCGGCGTCGACGCCACCGTGGAGCTTGCCATCCTGCGAGACGTGGGCCAGCCCGTCGAGGTGAGTACCGGTATGCCCGCCCATGACGACCATCTCGTTCGAGGCCGAGCCGCCGTCCCCACGGACCATGTCCCCGTGCCGCCGTAGGAGGGCCATCCGGTAGCCCGGGTGGTTCGGCGACACCGGCATCGCCGGATCGAGCGGGTGCGCCAGGTCATAGGTCTGGCTGCCCTCGATGAGCTGGGCCCAGTCAGGCATCACAATCCCCCAGCGCATCGGCCAACCGGAGCAGCGCCTCGGCTCGGTCGACGACCGGACAGTCGACGAACTCGCCACCGGGGAGCTGAAGGGCGCGCGAGCCGGTCGCCTCGGCGTTCGCAGCGCCATCGACGATCTCCCGCGCCCGGGCGATCTCCTCGGTCGTCGGCGTGAAGAGGCGGTTGATGATTGGGACCTGCCGAGGATGGATCGCCGAGCGGCCGAAAAAGCCGAGCCCACGACGCAGGCGCGTGGACCGTTCCAGTCCCTCGTCGTCCTGGATCCGCGGGTAGACGCTCTCGACCGGCGCGCGGATCCGCGCCGCTCGCGAGGCGAGCACCAGCCGCGACCGCGCGTACAGCGTCTCCAGTCCCTTCGTACCGGGCTGGCCGTTTATGTCGCGAACAAAGTCGACCGCGCCGAAGGCGAGGGCGAGCGGCCCTCGCTGAGCGATCTGGAGCGCGTGCCAGACGCCGACAGCGCTTTCGAGGGTGCAGATGAACGCCACCGTGCCGGCTGGCAGTCCGACCCGCCCTTCGGCCTGCCGGATCCAGCCGGCGACCTGGTCGACCGTCTCAGGCGACTCTACTTTAGGAATCCGCACGCCGTCGAGACCCCGGCCGACGGTCGCCGCCACGTCCTCCTCGGCCAGCCCAGTGCTGGGATGATTGATCCGCACGAAGAGGACCGGCCCAGCCTGATCGTGACGGGCGCGGACCGTCTCGGCGACCATCTCGCGCGCTCGGATCTTCTCGGACGGCGGGACGGCGTCTTCGAGGTCCAGGATGACAGCATCCGCGCCGGCCTCGAAGACCCGACCAAGGAGCTTCGGGTTATTGCCCGGCGCATACAGCCACGATCGGATCGGGGGAAGGCGCGCATCTGGGTGAGCTCGCACGCTGGCCCTAATTGCTCCGAACCGCGACCGTGAGGGAGCGGCCCGGTGCGTGGGCACCGGGC
>JACCZL010000278.1 GCA_013695975.1 Chloroflexota bacterium | reverse complement strand
CCGAAGACCGACTCGTGGGACGGTCCGCGCGACGCGATCCGCGACGGGGTCCAGCGGGTTCCGCGCGACAAGTTCCTGCTGGTCTGCCGGGAGGCCGCCCGCCGCGGGATGCGGATGTCGACCAAGGCCGGCGGCGAGCCGATGGTCGACCTGCTGCTCGACGTCTACGGACAGGTCGACCAGGAGATCGGCATCCGCGACCGCCGCTGGAACATGTTCCACAGCCAGTTCACCCATCCGCGCCAGATGCCCCGGCTGCGCGAGCTGGGGGTGGCCCCGACGACCTGTGCGACCTTCCTCTGGAACCACGGCCAGTCGTTCGTCCGCTTCTACGGTGAGGAGCTGGCGCTCCGGTCCGTCCCGTTCCGCACCTTTCTCGACGCCGGGCTGCCGATCTCGTGCGGGACCGACACGATCCCGAAGAGCCCCTTCTTCTCGCTCTGGCTGATGCTCACGCGCACCGACGGCGAAACCGGCCGGCAGATGGGCAACGGCGAGAAGATCAGCCGCGCCGAGGCGCTCCGCGTCTACACGGCCAACGGGGCCTACGCGATGCGGATGGAGGACCGCCTCGGCTCACTCGAGCCCGGCAAGTACGCCGACCTGGTCGTCCTGAGCGACGATTACCTGACCATCCCCGAGGCCGAGGTCCGCGACCTCCGCGTCGAGCTGACGATGGTCGGCGGCGCGATCGTCCACGGCGCCGAGGGCCTCGCCTGATGCGCGCGGTCGTCTTCTACGAGCACGGGGGCGCGGACGTGCTGCGCTACGAGACGGACTGGCCGGAACCGGCGCTGCGAGCGGGCCAGGCCCGGCTGGCGGTGAAGGCGGTCGCGCTCAACCACCTGGACATCTTCGTGCGGCGCGGGATGCCGGCCATCCACACCGAGCTGCCGCACATCTCGGGCGGCGACGTGGCCGGTGTCGTCCTCGAGGTCGGCGAGGGCGTCGACCCCGCGCTCGTCGGCCAGCGAATGCTGCTCGACCCGAAGCTCCCCCAGGGCGCCTTCGGCGAGCACACCCAGGGCGGCATGTGCGAGCAGGTCTGCGTCCCAGCCGGCAACTTGGTCCCAATTCCGGACGGGGTCTCGTTCGAGGCGGCGGCGGCGCTCCCGATCGCCTACGGGACGGCCTGGCGGATGCTGATCCGGCGGGGTCGGGTGAGCGCCGGCGAGCAGGTCCTGGTGCTCGGCGCGAGCGGCGGCGTCGGGACCGCGTGTGTCCAGATCGCGGCGCTGGCCGGCTGCGTCGTCTACGCGGCGGCCAGCTCGGACGAGAAGCTCCAGAAGCTGCGGACGCTCGGCGCCCACCACCTGATCAACGTCCAGCGCGAAAACTTCAGCGCCGCTGTCTGGCGGCTGACCGAGCGGCGGGGCGCCGACGTGATCGTCGACTACTCCGGCCGGGACACCTGGCCCGGCAGCATCCGCGCCCTTGGGCAGGGCGGCCGTCTGCTGACCTGCGGCGCGACCAGTGGTTACGAGGCGGTCACCGACCTCCGCTACGTCTGGGCCCGCGAGCAGACGATCGTCGGCTGCAACGGCTGGGACCGCGACGGGATCGAAGCCCTGCTCGAGCTGGTGGGCGCGAAGAAGATCGTCCCCGTCATCGATCGCGTCCTTCCGCTCGAGCAGGCCCGCGGCGCCGAGGAGGCGATCGAGCGCCGCGAGATCTTCGGCAAAGTGATCTTGAAGCCGTGAGCGATCAGCTTGTGACAGACGGCAGCCTAGAAGTCGCTGCCAACCTGTTCGCGAGGCGACCATCGGGGCTGGCGTGGCGCGGGCTAGGTGCCCTGCGGATTCGGGGCTTTGGAGGCCGCCAATTCGGATGGCGGGGCCGCGGGATTCTGGGACGTGGCGGCGGTAGCCTCTTTCTGCCGTAGATCGAGCTCCGCCATCGGCCACCCCTGCAAGCTGGCACCGGCCTCGTACGTGCTCTGGGCAAAGTCCAGAATGGCCGACCGTGGATCTGCCGACCCGCGGACGTCGTCGTACATCAGCAGGAACTCGCCCAGCTCGTCGTGGTAGAAGGCCTTGTCCGGTCGGACCGGCTGATCCCTGAGTCCGGACGGCGCGGGGTAGGTGTAGGAGTAGAACGCGGCGCCGCTGATCTCCCCCTGGATGCCCCGTCCGCCCGGCCAGAATCCCACGCTGCTCAGTTCGGCGTTGTAGCCCAGGCGCGTGATCAGGTCCGTCCCTTCGGGCGGTGGGGCCGGGCGCCCCGAGAAGCGGGTCACCGCCAGGTCGAAACTCCCCCAGAAGAAGTGGACCGGGCTGCTCTTGCCGGTAAAACGGCCCCGAAATTCCTTCAGGACGACGTCCGCCTGCCTGAGAACCTGCCAGAAGCGATGCGCGTAGACCGGATCGTACGTCGCGTGACGATCATCCTGCTCGAAGGGGATCGGATCCACCACCTCGACTGGCATGGTCCAGATCCGAACCTCGACGCCCAGCCCGCGGAGGGCCTCCATCACCTCGCGATAGAAGTCCTTGACCGCGCCTCCTAGCGCGATGCTACGCGCCTTGCCGTCGTACGTCTCGATCACGAGGCGGTGGTCCAGGAAGTCGAACCGCATTTCGAAGGTGCGGTCGCAGGATGGGTAGGGGATCGGGGAGGTGCTCAGCCCGCGCGCGGCGAGGTAGAGCGGGGTCTGCCACCATTGGTTGATCATCGGGCTGAGCTTGAGGCGCACCTTGCCCACGACCTGGGTGTACATGTGCAGGGTCTGGTAGGTGTCCTGCCAGGCGTCCAGCCTCAGGGACGGCCAGGGTTTTTTTTTATAATACACGCCAAACCTCCATCGAGTGATCCCGTTTCCGAAGTAAGCAAAGCCGGGCGGCAAGAAGCATACCCCGGTGGAACGACCAACCGTGGCACTGGGCTACCCTTATGGTGGTACGAGAGGAGATGGGTACGATGGCTACGGAGTTCCAGGTGACGTTCGACTGCGCCGATCCTGCTCGGCTTGCCGAGTTCTGGAGCACGGCGCTCGGCTACAAGATGCAGGATCCACCGGCGGGCTTTGCGAGCTGGGACGAGTTCCTGACCGCGCGGGGCGTCCCCCGAGAGCTCTGGAACTCGCGGAACGCGGTCGTCGATCCCGACGGGGTCGGGCCGCGGATCTTCTTCCAGCAGGTCCCGGAGCCGAAGGTGGTGAAGAATCGGGTGCATCTCGACGTGAACGTGGGCGGCGGCCCCGCCGTCCCGCTGGAGGAGCGTCGCTCGCGGGTCGACGCGGCGGCGGAGCGACTCGTCGGGGCGGGGGCGAGCGTCCTGCGGACGGAGCAGGAGCACGGCGAGTACTGGGTCGTCCTGCAGGACCCCGAGGGCAACGAGCTTTGCCTCCAGTGAGCCCTAGATCGCGGCGCTAGACCATGTACATCGACAACCTGGGGTATCTGCCCGAGATCGGCTACCGGCTCTCGCCGGACAAGGTCGCGATCGTCCAGGGGGACGTGGCGCTGACGTTTGGCGAGCTGGACGGACGCTGCAATCGGGTGGCGAATGGGTT
Source organism: Chloroflexota bacterium (assembly GCA_013695975.1). GTDB lineage: Bacteria > Chloroflexota > UBA6077 > UBA6077 > JACCZL01 > JACCZL01. Next base: position 8,991 of record JACCZL010000278.1, on the reverse strand, counting down.
GATCGGGCTGGGCGTGGGCATGGGAGAGCGGGTCGCGCTGCTGTTCCCGAACGACTACCGCTACGTCGAGAGTCTGTTGGGGACGATGCGGGCGGGAGCCGTGGCGGTGCCGGTCAACATTCGGCTGGGCTACGAGAGCTTGCGGCACGTCGTCGCCGACAGCGATGCGCGGGTGCTGATCGCGGCGAAGGAGCTGGTCGAGGTCGCCGAGCGGCTCGCCGACGACGTGCCGGCCGTCGAGTGCCTGGTAGCGGAGGGCAGCCGCCACCGGCGTGCCGTCGGCTACGAGGGCTGGCTGGCGGGGGCGTCGGCATCACGGCCGAACGTGCGGACCGGGCCCGACGATCTCTGTCTGCTGCCCTATACGTCGGGATCGACGGGGCTGCCAAAGGGGGTGCGGCTGCACCATGCCGGGCAGATCCATAACGCCGACGCGATGCGGCGGATCTTCCTGCTGGGGCCGGATGAGCGGGCCCTGATCGCCGTCCCGCTCTACCACGCCAACGGGCTGTGCGGGGCCTTACTGCCGTTCTTGCTGGCTGGGGCGTCGGTCGTGATCCTGCCGGGCTTCGATGGCGTCGCGGTGATCGAGGCGATCGACCGCCATCGCTGCACCTATACGACCGGCGTGCCGGCGATGTACAAGCTGGTGCTCCGCGAGCGGGCGGCCCTGGCGCGGTCCGACCTCTCGAGCATCCGCTTCCTGGCCTGCGGGTCGGCGCCGGTGTCAGTCGAGCTGATCGAGCAGCTCGGGCGGACCTTCCCTGGCGCGGCGATCGTCGAATCCTACGGCCTGACTGAGGGCGGGCCGGTCGTCGCCGTCGGCCCGCGCTGGGGCATCCGCAAGCCGGGCAGCACCGGCCTGCTCCTGCCGGACGTCGAGGCCAGGGTCGTCGACGCCGATGGCGTAAGCGACCTGGGGGCTGAGGAGATCGGGGAGCTCTGGGTCAGGAGCCCCGGCAACGCCCTCGGCTACCACAAGCTCCCCGATGTCACCGCCGCCCGCTTCACCCCGGACGGCTGGCTCCAGACCGGCGACCTGATGAAAGTCGACAGCGACGGCTACTACTACTTCCTGGGCCGCCGCGACGACATGATCAACTGCGGCGGCGAGAACGTCTACCCGAAGGAGGTCGAGACGATCCTGATCCAGCATCCGGACATCGTCGACGCCTGCGTGGTGGCGGCCCCGCACGAGCTGAAGGGTGAGGCCCCAGTCGCGTTTGTCGTCCCGCGCGATCCGGCTGTCGCCGACGCCGACGCGCTGAAAGCCTTCTTCCTGGGCCGAGGGCCGGCTTACGCCCACCCACGCAGGATCACCTTCCTCGAGCAGCTCCCGCTGACCGGGGCCGGCAAGCTCGATCGGGCGGCGCTGGCGAAGCAGGCCCGAGAAGCCGCCCTCTCTACCCTCCCAACGTAGGGGGGCCAGACGAACGATGCTGCCTACGACCGTCGGCCAGATCATCCGCCCCGCCGCGACGCTGATGCCGGCCGCGGTCGCGCTGATCGACGGCGACGTCGAGTTGAGCTACGTCGAGCTGGACGAGCGCTGCAATCGGGTGGCGCACGGGCTGCGGAGGCTCGGCGTCGAGCGGGGCGATCGGGTCGCGGTCCTCTTTCCGAATGAGTACCGCTTTGTCGAATCGCTGCTCGGGGCGATGCGGGCGGGGGCGATCGTCGTGCCCTGCAACCCCCGATTGGACGATGTCAGCCTGCGCTATGTCCTCGGCCACAGCGAGACCAGGGTGCTGCTCGTGTCCGCCGACCTGGCGGAGCAGGCCAGCCGGGTGGCCGATGGCCTACCGATGCTCGAGGCGGTCGTCTCCGGGGATGACTGGTGCGTCGGGGCATCGGGTGACCCGATCGACGTGCCAGTCGGCTCTGACGACCCGGCCATGCTGCCCTACACGTCGGGCTCGACCGGTCGTCCCAAGGGGGCGCTGCTGACCCATCGTGGGTTGATGTGGTGCTATGACGCCCAGCGCAAGGCGATGCTGATCGACCATACCGAGCGGTCCCTGGTGCCGGTCCCGCTCTGCCACGTCAACGGGATGGCCGGCGGGCTGATGCCGTTGCTGCTGGCCGGTGGCTCGGTCGTGGTGCTGCGGGATTTCGAGCCGAGGGCCCTGCTCGCGAGCCTCGAGCGGCATCGCTGCACCTTCATGACAGGGGTGCCGGCGCTGTACCAGCGGCTGCTCGAGGAGCGGGCGGCGCTGGCCGAGTGCGATCTGTCGGCGCTGCGCTTCGTCAACTGCGGGTCGGCGACGGCCCCGCCCGAGCTGCTTCGGGCGATCCGCGCGGCGTTTGGCGTGCGGGTGACTGAGGGTTACGGGCTGACCGAGGGCGGCCCGGTGTGCGCCAAGACGCCTCGCTGGGGTCCTGAGCGGCCCGGCAGCGTCGGCCTGCCCTTCCCCGGCGCCAAGCTGAGGCTGGTCTCGACCGAGGATGGCGCGCGCGAGCTGGGCGACGACCAGATCGGCGAGCTGTGGGTCCGAACGCCCGGCAACGCGGTTGGCTACTATCGCGAGCCTGAGCTTACGGCCGAGCGGTTCACGCCGGATGGCTGGCTCAAGACCGGCGATCTGGCCCGTCGCGATCAGGATGGCTACTATTATTTCGTCGGCCGCCGCGACGACATGATCAACTGTGGCGGCGACAAGGTCTACCCGAAGTACGTCGAGGACGTCCTGCTGCGACACCCCGATGTCGCCGCCGCCTGCGTCGTCGCCGCGCCCCACCCGACCAAGGGGGCGGCGCCGGTCGCCTTTGTCGTGCGGCGGGGTTCAGCGGCGCTCGACGAGCTGACGCTCCGCGCCTACTTCCTCCGTCACGGCTCGGCCTACGCCCACCCGCGGCGAATCACCTTCCTGCTTGAGCTCCCTCTCACCAGCATCGGCAAGGTCGATCGGCTGGCTCTCACTCGTCGCGCGGCCGACGCCGCGACGGTGGTTGCGCCGGCATGACGTCCGATCCTGGCGCACGGTCCGCGCGAGACGTCGCCGTGCGCCCAAGGTGCCCGAACTGTGGCGCCAGCCTCGGCCACGGCGGGGCCGGCTGCCTGCCGCTCGGGCGGGCGCTGAGCCTGATCGGCGGGCTGGCCCTGGTGGCGGCCTACTTTATGCCCTGGTTCGGGACTCAGGGGATCGTCCTGACCGGCGCGTTCCTGGGCCAGTTTCTCGGCGGCGCCGGCGACCTGCGCCGGGTCCTGCCCGGCAGCAGCGGCGGCCAGGCCGAGGTCCAGCTCCTGCGGGCGCTGGTCTTCCTCTTTCCCTCGAGCGGCGCGTTGACCGCGCTGGTGGTCGCGCTGGGTGCGGCGCGACCGAGCCTGCGCCGACCCGTGAACCTCGTCCTGGCGATCGGCGGGCTGATCCCCCTGCTGGCGCTCGTCCTTGGAGTGTCACGCCTCCCGCCCAACGCCAGCTTCGAGGTCGGGCTGTGGCTGATCGGGGCCGGTGCGATCGCCATCCTGATCGGGGTAGCCATGGAGGCTCGCGGGTCCGGTCGGGGAGCATGACCCGAGCTCTGCTGACCCGCCACCAGCCGGATCGCCGTGTCTTGCGACTAATCGCGCTGCCACGGCCGGCCTCACCCGCGCCGCGTCGGCCCAGATCCCTCGGTCGAGGTAGCGCTGCGCGTGCTCGGCGCTGCCGCCGGACGTCACGTTTCGCCCAGGGCTTGCCGCACCGCTCCATCGGCTTGCGCCAGGCGAGCACGCGCCTCGGGGACCACGATCCCGAGCCGCAGCGCGACGATCGCCGTCTTGACTTCGAAGCTCGCCTCGGTCAGCGTGCCCTCGGCCGTGGCGGCGTCGACCCGGGCTGCCTGCTGAACGATGCGGATGGCTCGCCGCCTGAGCTTGCCGTTGGTCGCCTGCACGTCCACCATCAGGTTGCCATAGACTTTGCCCAGGCGGACCATCAGCGCGGTGCTGAACGCGTTGAGCACCAGCTTCTGGGCCGTCCCCGCCTTCATGCGAGTCGAGCCCGCGATCGGCTCCGGGCCGGTGTCCACGGCGACCGTCACGTCCGCGTAGGCGCCCAGCTCCGACCCGAGGACGCAGGCGACGCCGATCGTCACCGCGCCTCGGCGACGGGCTGCTGCCAGCGCCCCCAGGACCCAGGGCGTGCGACCGCTGGCCGCGATGCCGACGGCCACGTCGGCCGCCGTGAGGTCGGCGGCGGCCGCTTCGCCACTCGCCCAGTCGTCTTCGGAGCCCTCCGACGCTGCGCGCAGGGCATCCGTGCCGCCGGCCATCCGGGCGAGGTAGCGATCGGCCGGAACGCCGAAGGTCGGCCCGAGCTCGGCGGCGTCCAGCATCGCCAGCCGTCCCGAGGTGCCGGCCCCGAACAGGACCACCCGCCCACCGGCCCGCCAGCGCGCAGTCGCCAGGTCGACGGCCCGGCCCAGCTCCGGCAAGGCCGCGCGGACCGCCGTGGCCACCAGCCTATCCTCGTCGTTGATCCGCGTCAGGATGCCCAGCGTGTCCAGCCGGTCCAGGTCGGCCGTGCGGGGGTTGAGCTGCTCCGTGGGCAGCCGGTCGAGCGAGCCGGGCTCCGAGAACAGCTCCGTCATCGCGTGCTGGGGACCTTGCTCGAGCTGGTGTCGAGGACGACGCCGCGCACGACCGTCGCCACGACCTGCCAGTCGGGGTCGAGAATGACGAGGTCGGCGTCGTAGCCCGGGGCGACCCGGCCCTTGCGGGCGGCGACGTCGCCGCCGAGCGCCTCGGCCGGCGTCCGGGTCGCCATCCGGACCACCTCGGCCGGTGGCAGCCAGGGGAGCCAGGAGCGGACGTTGCGCAGGCCGCCGTCGAGCAGAATGGCGCTGCCGGCCATGGTGCCGTCTGCCCGCCGCGCGATTCGGCCGTCCGAGAGGACCGTCTGGGCCCCGAGGCGGCTCGGGCTGGGCGGCGTCGCGGCCGCGGCGAGGGCGTCGCTGACCAGCGCGATTCGGCCCGGGCCCGCGGCGCGCACCGCGACGTCGATCGCCAGCGGATCGACGTGTACTCCGTCGGCGATGATCCCCAGCGTCGCCGAGCCGGCCAGCAGGGCGCCAACCAGGCCCGGCTGGCGATGGTGGAAGGGCGGCATCGCGTTGAAGAGGTGGGTCCCCATCCGGGCGCCGGCCTCTAGCCCCGCCCGTGCCGCCGCCGCGTCTGCCCCCGAGTGCCCCAGGCTGACCACGACCCCGGCCTCGGCCAGGCGGCGGATGGCCGCCAGGGCGCCCGGTAGCTCGGGCGCCAGGGTGACGATCGTCGGGTGGCGGGTGGCGAGCCAGCGCTCGATCTCGCCCGCGTCCGGCAGGCGGAGCGCGGCTGGATCGTGGACTCCGCGATGCTCGGGATCCAGGAACGGTCCCTCGAGGTGGGCGCCCAGCGATTCCGCTCCGCCAGGGTGGGCCCGAGCCCCGTAGGCGACGAGGCGGCTCGGGATGGCCTCGGGCGGGGAGCTGACGACGGTCGGGCAGAACGCGGTGACCCCGTGCTGGGCCAGCACACCCGCCACGGCGGCCACCGCCTCGTCGGGGTCGTGAGCTGACGTGAGGTCCACTCCACCAGCGCCGTTGACCTGGAGGTCGATCAATCCGGGGATGATCCACCCATCGGCGACGACGAGGTCGGCTCCGTCCGCACCACCGCCCGGTCGAACCGCGACGATCCGCCCATTCGCGGTCTCGATCCGCGCGGCCGGCAGCTCCCGACCATCGGTGAGGACCGGGCCGTGGATGACGAGCGACGACCGGCCCATCGGCGTCTCGCCACTACTTCCCGCTCACCGGCGGGTCCTGCTGGTCGCTCCTTTCGATCACCACACGCCGAATGGTGCGCTCCGTCATCGCCGCGACGCGCTCCACGAGCGCGAGATAATTCGGGCCGGGAACGAGGTTGCCCATGACGACGGCGTGATCGGCGCCGGTGCAGCTTGGGATCGTGTTCGGGCGCCCGTGGAGCGCCTGGTAGCCGAGGATCGCGAAGTAGATCGCCTCGCGACCGACGGCCGGTAGCCCGAAGTCCTCGTGGACCAGCACGCGCGACGGGGCCAGGAGGTCGCCGAGCATCCCCATCAAGACCGGATTCTGGGACCCCCCGCCGCCGATGACGACCTCGTCCGGCGGAGCGGGCAGGAAGCGATGGTACTGGTCGGCGATCGAGTGGGCCGTGAACGCTGTGAGGGTCGCGACGACGTCGGCCACGCTCAACCCACGCCGCTCGGCGCGGTCGATCAGCGGATCGACGAACTGTGCTCCGAACAGCTCGCGCCCGGTGGTCTTTGGCGGGCGTTGGGCAAAGTACGGGTGACCGAGCAGCTCCCCGAGCACGGCCTGGTCGACGCTTCCGCTCCCGGCCAGGGCGCCGTCGCGATCGAACCGCTGGGTCCCATCGGTCAAGCGCCAGATCGCGTGGTCGATCAGCACGTTGCCTGGCCCGGTGTCGAAGGCGAGCGCCTCGTCGGCCCTCCCGCCGACCGGCACCCAGGTGACGTTGCCGATCCCGCCGATGTTCTGGATCGCGCGCGACTGGCGCTCGTCCCCGAACAGGAGCACGTCGACGTAGCTGGCGAGCGGCGCGGCCTCGCCGCCGGCCGCGATGTCGCGCGGCCGGAAGTCGGCCACGACCGTGACCCCGAGTCGCTCGGCGATCGTCGACGGCTCGCCGATCTGGAGCGTGCTACGGGTCCGCCCGGGCGCGACCTGGTGCCAGACGGTCTGTCCGTGCGAGGCGACGAGGTCCAGCTCGACACCCGCTTCCCGCGCCGCGACCGCACCGGTCCGAGCAAACGCCTCCCCCAGCAGGACGTTGACTTCGCACACCTCGTCGATGCGGCTCTCGGCGGGGCTGAAGAGGGCGTGGACCCGCCGCCGCAGCGCCTCGTCGACCTCTCCCTCGTGGTAGCCGAGCAGCCGGACCACGAGCGTGTCGTCGTCCTCCGTCAACTGCACGACCGCGGCGTCCAGCCCGTCGACCGACGTGCCCGAGATCATGCCCAGGACCACGAGCGGGCTTGGGTTCATCGGGCCTCCTCTCCCGCGCTCCGACGCCAGACGCGCCGGCTCGCCACGAGGGCACTGTAGGGCGGAGGCGAGCAGACGTCAAGCCGCGACCCCGGCCTCTGACCCGCTTCTACACTCCCGGTACTGACATTTCGGAATGATAAGACGTGCGTTATCATACCGAATCATGACCGAACGTCCCCGCAGTCCGTATCGTCCCGGCATGGGCACCGATCCTCCGTATCTGGGTGATCGCCGCTCCCAACTCGAGCGCTTCCGGGAATACTTGGACGAACCCGGCGTCCCGCACAACGTCCTCGTGACCGGGCTCAGGGGGGTCGGCAAGACTGTCCTTCTCAATCGCTACAGTGACGACGCGGAGGCGACCGACTGGCTGATCGTCGATCGGGAGTGGTCCGAGGCGGACACGGAGCCCGCCACGTTCGCGCAGCTCATCCTGGCGGATCTTCTCCACTTGGCGCGTCGGCTCTCGTTGTCCGAACGCGTGAAGGCCGCGGCCGGAGGCCTGGGCAAAGCCGCCCTCGATCTCCTAGGCGGCCTGAGCGTCTCGTACGAGGGGGTCGACATCGGTTACCAGCGCGGCGAGCGACGGGCGGCGCCGAGGCGCCTGGACGACGACCTCCGTCAGGCGCTCTCCAGAGTCGGCGAGCTGTGCGCCACGAGCGACTATGCCGGCTGTATCCTCCGCTATGACGAGTTTCACGTCGTCGAGGAGAAGAAGGGCTGGCTCACCCTCAGTGCCCTACTGGCGGCGGTGGCGGCCGTCCAACAGCGGGGACTGCCCATCCTGCTGATTCTCTGCGGGCTGCCCCCAATCCTCGAGAACCTCGCCCGTTCCAAAAGCTACACTGAGCGGATGTTCACCCTCGAGCACCTCGGGAATCTCCGCCCTCCGGAGGATCGCGCTGCTCTCAGCGACCCGGCGCGAGCGCTGGGACGCGACTACGAGGAGGCGGCGGTGGCGGCCGTCCTGCGCGACACCGCCGGCTACCCGTACTTCATCCAGTTCTATGGCGACGCCTTGTGGCGCGGCGCGCCCGGCGACACGATTACCCTGGCCGACTACCATCGTCTCCGCCCCGACATCCAGTCGGTGCTGGATCGGAGCTTCTTCGAGTCCCGCTACTTGCGGACGACCGCCCGCGAACGGACCGTGCTGCACGCCATCGCCCGCCACCAGGGTGAGGAGGCGTCTGTGCGCGAGATTCAGGAGCGCACCGGGCTGCCGAACAATGTCCTCCAGCCGACCCTCTGGTATCTGGTGCGAAAGGGGCTCGTCTACCGCCCGACGCGCGGCAAGGTCGCCTTCACAGCGCCCCTATTTGGTGCCTATCTGCGTCGGCGTGGCGATGATGCGGATTGAGGATGCATGGCTCATCAACGGCCGCCCAGGAATGGGCACGCCTGGCATGCCTGAACCGGACGGGGAAGGGCGATCGAGGATTGGCCAGGGCCTTTTCATCACCTCACGAGATTGGGGCAGCACCGAGACGGCGTTGCGATGGCCCTCTGGCCGGCCGAAACGCCCGTCCCGGGCTCAGGCGCTGGGACATGTCGAGATGGAAGGCGGGCCGGGAGTGATGAAAAGGCCCTGGTACGGGATTGTCTGCGCCTTGACAGCGCGGAGGCCCTACACTACAGCGGTGTTCGTTGAAGTTGACCCCCTGGCGCGGTCCCTACCAGGGTAAGCGTTCAGCCCTTCTGGGCGGGGTGGACAGCGAGGCCGAGGTTCTGTAGACTGGCGGCGTGACCGAGCTGCCACGTCCCCCCGAGAAATTGCTGGCCCAGGTGCCGCCGGTCGTCCGGGCGTACCTCGAGGCGTTGGAGGGGGTGGTGGCGACCCTCCAAGCTCGGGTGACCGAGCTGGAGGCGCGGCCGCGGCAGGATTCGAGCCCGTCGTCGCAGCCGCCGTCAAGCGATCCACCGGGGACGCAAGCGCAGCGGCGCGCGCCCCCGCCAGCGACCGACGCGCCCGGGAAG
>JACCZL010000275.1 GCA_013695975.1 Chloroflexota bacterium | reverse complement strand
AGACCCGCGCCCGAGCCGTGGGCCGCGACCCGTCGACGACGCTCGGCGCGATCCGTGCCCTCGGCCGTGGTAGCCTGAACGAGCGGGAGCTGCTGAGCGCCGTACGGGATGGGGAGCGAGGGCTCGGGCGCGCTAGGAAGATGGCGGGGGATGGGATCTCGTGACTGCCTCGACGGTCGGTCTGACCGAGGCGTACGGGCGGGCGCGGGAAGAGGCGGCCCGGGCGATCGTCGGGCAGGAGGCGACCTTCGAGCTGCTCTTCGCCGCCCTCGTGGCCGGCGGGCACGTCCTGCTCGAGGGGGTACCCGGCACGGCCAAGACGCTCCTGGCGCGGACACTCGCCCAGCTCACCTCGGGCGAGTTCCGACGGGTCCAGTTTACCCCGGACCTGATGCCCTCGGACGTGGTGGGGACAACCGTCTTCGACATGCGGGGCGGCGGGTTCCACTTGCGGCGCGGCCCGATCTTCTGCAACGTGCTCCTGGGAGACGAGATCAACCGCGCGCCGGCCAAGACCCAGGCGGCCCTGCTCGAGGGGATGGAGGAGCGCCAGGCGACGATCGACGGCGAGTCGCACCCCCTGCCCGAACCGTTTATCGTCGTCGCGACCCAGAATCCGATCGAGTACGAGGGGACCTACCCGCTGCCGGAGGCGCAACTGGACCGCTTCATGTTCAAGCTGCTCGTCGGCTACAGCCCGGCCGAGATCGAGCGCGAGGTGGTCCGCCGCCACCTGGCCGGCTTCGCAACGAGTCGGCTGGGCGAGGCGGGGGTGCGGCCGGTCCTGACGCCGGCCGAGCTGCTGACCTGTCGGGCCGAGCTCGAGCAGGTGGCACTCGGTTCGGACGTCCTCGGCTACATCGTCGCGATCGGCCGTGCCACCAGGGAAGCGGCCGACCTCCAGCTCGGGAGCAGCATCCGCGGCCCGCTGGCCCTGGCGCTGGCGTCTCGAGCCCTGGCCGCCCTGCGCGGCCGCGCCTACGTCACCCCGGACGACGTCAAGGAGCTGGTCGGCCCGGCCCTCCGCCACCGGGTGATCCTCAAGCCGGACGCCGAGATCGAAGGGTTGACGACCGACGACGTCCTCGGCCGGATCCTGGCAGGCCTCGAAGTCCCACGGTGATCCCGACGCCGAGGCTGCTGGCGCTGGCGCTGGCGACGGCGGCGCCGCTGGCGCTGGGGGAGTGGCTGCCGGGGCTCGAGTGGGGGACGCCGATCTTGCTGGGGCTGGTGGGGGCCGTACTCGCGCTGGACGCGCGGCTGACCCCGAGGCCGGACCGCTTCGGCGTTCGGCGGGAGCTGGCAGATCGGCTCTCGCTCGGGGCCGAGAACGGGGTCGAGATCGTCGTGCGCAACCTCGGGTCGCGCCTGGCGCGTCTGCGGGTGCGCGACGAGCTGCCGTCAGCCTTTGACGGTAGTGGCGGGTTCGACGGCAAGGGCGGCTCCCCCCGCGCCTCCATCCTGGAGGGCATGGCGAGGCCGGGTGGCGTTGCGCGCCTGGGCTACACGGTGACCCCGCCACTGCGCGGGGACTTTCGGTTTGGGCGGGTGGTGCTGCGCTATCGGAGCGCGCTCGGGCTCTTCTGGCGGCAGCATGCCTACCCCTGTGAGGCGAGCGTCAAGGTCTACCCAAACTTGCGCGACCTCTCGCGCTACGACCTGTTGGTTCGGCGAGGGTTGCTGGTCGACGCCGGCACGCGGGCCGCTCGGCGTTTCGGGTCGGGCACCGAGTTCGAGCGGCTCCGCGAGTACGTCCCGGACGACGAGTTCCGCCGGATCAACTGGAAGGCGACCGCCCGGCGGGGGGTGCCGATCAGCGCGGAATTCGAGACTGAGCGGAGCCAGAACGTCGTGGTCGTGCTCGACGCCGGTCGCCTGATGGCCCAGGTGGCGGATGGGCTGACCAAGCTCGATCACGCCCTCAACGCCGGGTTAATGTTGGCCTACGCGGCCGGCCTGCGCGGCGACCGGGTGGCGCTGCTGGCCTACGCGGATCGGGTGGTGACGTTCCTGCCGCCCCGCCGAGGTCGGCGGGCCTTCCTCCAGATCCTGGACCAACTCTACCGCCTGGAGCCGCGGTCGACCGAGAGCGACCACGCCCGTGCCTTTTCCTATCTGGCCGGGCGCAGCTTACGGCGCTCGCTGCTGGTCCTCTTCACCGACGTGGCCGACCCGGAGCCCTCGCGCGCCCTGCTGGCCCATCTCGCCCGAGCGGCCGAGCACCACCTAGTCGCCCTCGTCACGGTGGCCGACCCGGCCCTGCTCGGCCCGGCCAACCGCGAGCCGCGGGACTCCCAGCAGCTCTACGAGAAAGCCGTCGCCCAGCGCCTGCTCGACGAGCGTCGCCAGATCCTGGACCAGCTCGCCCACCGCGGCGTCATCACCCTCGACCACCCCGCCGACCGCCTCTCGGCCCGGGTCGTGGCGACGTATTTGGAGCTCAAGGCGCGCGGGCGACTGTGACGGCCGATGGCGGTCGGCGGAGGAGAAAGGCGTAGAGGGCGAGGGCGGTGAGGGGGCCGAGGAGGAGCTTGAGCTCGCGGGGGAGGTCGGAGGGGGAGACGAAGCCTTCGATCAGGCCGGCGATCACGAGCAGGGGGGCGGCGCCGACTAGGAGGAGGACGGCCCGGCGGGCGGCGAGAGCGAGGGCATCACGGCGCCCGAGCAGGCCGGGGCTCAGCAGCGCCCAGGCCATCTGGAGGCCGGCCCCGCCGGCGATGAAGACGACGCTGAGCTCGACGTAGCCGTGCGGCGAGACGAAGGCAGCGAGGTCGGTCGCCAGTCCGTGGGCCTGGGTGTAGCCGAAGACGGCGCCGAGGAGCAGGCCGTTGGAGACGAGGACGTAGACCGAGAGGGTGCCCAGGAGGATGCCGCCGGCGAAGGCGAGGATCGCGACCTGAAGGTTGTTGGTCATGATCGTCGACGAGGCGAGTGACCGCTCTTCGGGGGATATCTGGGTCCAGAGGCGACCTTCGCGGACGGTCCGAGTCAGCCGCGGCGGCAGGAGCTGCTCGGCAGTTGGCGGGCTCGCCAGGACTACCAGGTAGGCAGCCATGGCCGGCAGGGCGAACAGCAGGGTCGCCGTGAGGATGAACGGGGCGGCCGCCCGGTACAGCCGCGGGAACTCGAGCAGGAAGAAGCGGCCGAGCCGACGCCAGGAGCCGGCCGGGGCGCGGTACACTAGCGGGTGGGCGCGGGCCGCGAGGGCATTGAGGTAGCGGGTCGCTCGCTCGCTCGGGAAGTCGCGGCGGGCGAGGGCGAGGTCGGAGGTGATGTGGCGATAGAGCTGTCCGAGCCGCTCGATCTCGGCCGCCTCCAGGCGTCGCGGATCCTGGCCGGCCCGCGCGAGCAGCCGCTCCAGCTCCTCCCAGCCGGCGCGATGGGCGCCGATGAACTCGTCGACGGCGGCCAGTGGACGATTCCTACGGCCTGAGCACGCCGGAGCAGGTCGAGCTGGGGTACGAGGTGGCAGGCCTCGGCTCGCGCTTCGTGGCCGCGTTGATCGACGTGCTGATCCAGATGGTGGTCATGCTCGCGCTCTTCCTCGCCGCGCTGCTAGGCGGCGTGCTGACCCTGGCGGCGGTCGGACGCCGCGTGTCAGGAGGGGCCCAATCGGAGGCGGTGTTCTTGCTGCTAGCCGTGATGGTACTCGTGCTGTTCGTCGTCATCTGGGGCTACTACATCTTCTTCGAAATGGTTTGGAATGGCCAGACGCCGGGCAAGCGACGGCTCGGCATCCGAGTGCTGACGACCGGTGGCGAGCCGATTACCCTGACCCACTCGCTCGTCCGCAACCTGGTCCGCTTGATCGACTTCCTGCCCTCGAGCTACATGCTGGGCGCCGCCGTCATGCTGTTGAACGGCCGAGCTCAGCGCCTGGGGGACCTGGCGGCCGGCACGATCGTGGTCAAGGAGCGCCGCGAACGGGTGCCGTCGATGCTGGCCGCCCTGCCATCGGAGCAGGCGCTGGCGCCCCAGGACGCGGCCGCGTTCACCGCCGAGGACGTCGCTCTGGCGCGTGAGTTCCTGGTCCGGCAGGACGAGCTAGCTCCGGATCGTCGCCGCGAGCTGGCCGCGCGGATATCTGGCCGCCTCCGCGCGCGGCTGGGTCCGGTCGGACCGGCCGGCGTGTCGGAACCCGACGAATCCCTGCTGGCGCGCGTCGCCGCCCTCCGGCGCTGACGAGCCAAGGCCGAGCCGAACAGGTACCATGGGAGCCACGGGCGCTAGGCCCAAGGGTTGCGAACGCGGGGTTAAGAGGAGGGCACGGGATGTCGGGCGTACACGATCGAGGCGGCTGGCCGGACGATCGACCGATCGATCGCTCCGAGCACGACCTGGCGCTCTGGGAGCAGCGGACCGACGCGATGATGCGACTACTGTCGAGCCCGGAGCGGCGGGTCATTCGGGTCGACGAGCTGCGTCGGGCGATCGAGAGCCTCGAGCCGAGCCGCTACGAGTCGATGGGCTACTACCAGCGCTGGCTGACGGCGATCGAGACCCTAATGGTCGAGAAAGGGATCCTGACGACCGAGGCCATCGACCGCAAGACGGCCGAGCTGGCCGCGCAGGCCGAGGTGATGCCGCCGCCGCCCTGATCGGCCGGATCGTAGGGAGTGGGGCACCCCCCTCGCTGCTGGGCGACAGTCAGCGATAGACGCCGTTGTGGCCGAGGCTGTAGCGTCCGGGTTGCGGGAAGAAGGTCAGCCCGTGCGGTGCGGCGCCGGTCGGGATGCGGTGGAGGAGCTGCCCGGTTTCCGTGTCGACGACGTACACGACGCCATGGTTGCGGC
>JACCZL010000208.1 GCA_013695975.1 Chloroflexota bacterium | reverse complement strand
ACGCGGAGGTGATCGCCCGCGACATGCGCCCGGACGGGGAGCTGCCCCCGCCCCACCCCGCGCGGGTGGTGGCCGGGTACAGCGACGGGGCGGGGCGGGGCGAGGGGGGCAACGCGGTCCTAGCCGGGCACGTCGACTTGAACCGTGAGGTGGGGGTGTTCTGGCGGCTGCGCGACGCGAAGCCCGGCCAGACGATCACCCTGTCGGGCGCGGCCGGACAGCTCTACGACTACGAGGTGGAGTGGGTGCGAAGCTACCCGGCGGCGTCGCTGGCCGGCCTGGCCGCGCTGCGGCCGAGTAGTGGCGCCACGACGCTCACGCTGGTGACCTGCAGCGGCCGCTTCGACCTGGCGACGCGCTCCTATGAGGACCGCCAGGTCGTGCGGGCGGTCCTGGTCCCGCGGGGGTGAGCGTGCTGCCGATGCCTGCCACCTACCTCCGCAAGCGGTTCCTCGGCCTGCTCGTCGGCGTCAGCCTGTTCCTCGGGACGTTCCTGCTCGTGAGCTCGGCGGTCCGGGCCCTTCAGCCACGCCCGGCGCCGGCCGCCAGCCCGCCGGCGCCGCTCATCGCAGCCGACGGCGTTTCGAAGACCGACCGCTCGATCGGGTCGCTCCAGGAGCGGCTGCGGCAGAACCCGGACGAGCAGCGGAGCCAGACGGCGCTCGCCTTTGGCTATCTCCAGAAGGCGCGCGAGGTGGGCGACCCGAGCTACTACAGCCGCGCGGAGGGCCTCCTGCGCCGGGCCCACGAGCTGGCTCCGGACGACGCCGGCGCCCTGATCGGGCTCGGGTCGCTGGCGCTGGCCCGCCACGACTTCGCAGAGGGGCTCGAGTGGGGCCGCAAGGCCGTCGCCCGGAACCCGTACGGGGCCGTCGGCTATGGCGTGATCGCCGACGCCGAGATCGAGCTCGGACGTTACGAGGAGGCGGTCACGACGATCCAGGAGATGGTCAACCGCCAACCAAGCCAGGCATCCTACGCCCGAGTGTCCTACGCTCGCGAGCTGCACGGCGACGTCCCCGGCGCCATCGAGGGGATGCGGCTGGCCGTGGACGCCGGTCAGGCCGGGACTGAGGGCACCGAGTGGACTCGGGTCCAGCTCGGGCATCTCTATTTCAACAGCGGTGATCTCGCGAGCGCCGAACGGGCCTACGCCCAGGCCCTGGCGTTCTATCCCGGTTACGTCTATGCCAAGGGCGGCCTAGCGCGGGTGGCAGCCGCGCGCGGTGACTATGCGACGGCGATCGAGGTGTATGTTGAAGCGACCCAGGCCATACCGGTCCCCGAGTTGGTGATCCGCCTCGCCGAGGTCTACTACGCCGCCGGCCGCGCCGAGGAGGGGGCCCGACAGCAGGAGCTGGTCCGGGTGATCCAGCGGCTGTACGCCGAGAACGGTGTCAACACCGACCTGGATCTGGCCCTCTTCAACGCGGACTATGACTTCGGGATCGGAAGCGCCGTGGAGCAGGCCCAGGCCCAGTGGGCCCAGCGTCGGAGCATCCACGTCGCCGACACCCTGGCCTGGGCCCTCCACAAGAGTGGCGCCTGCCAGGAGGCCGACGGCTACGCCCGCGAGGCCCTCCGCCTCGGAACCCGCGATGCCCTGATGCTCTTTCACGCGGGCCGCATCGCAGAGTGCGCCGGCGACCCAGCCCGCGCGGCCGGACTCCTGCGCGAGGCGCTGGCGGTCAACCCCTACTTCTCGGTCCGCTACGCCCCCGAGGCGCAGCAGGCCCTCCAGGCATTGGCGGCGCAGGTGGGGGGCTAGCCTATGCGCCCGCCGCGGCTCGGCGCGCTGGCCCTCCTCCTGGCCCTGCTGCTGGCGCCGACGGCGGCGCTCGCCCACCCCTTGGGCAACTTCACCGTCAATCATTACAGCCGGATCGAGCCGGCCGGGGACGGCGTGCGGATCTTCTACGTCCTGGACATGGCCGAGATCCCGACCTTCCAGGAGCAGCCGAACATCGACGCCGACCGCGACGGTCAGGTCAGCGAGGCGGAGGGGGAGCGGTACGCCCAACGGCGCGCCGAGGAGCTGCGCCGCAACCTGCGGCTGCGCCTGGATGGCGCCCCCACCGAGCTGGAGGCCGTGAGCCGAGCGTTGAGCTTCCCACCGGGGCAGGGGGGGCTCGCGACGCTGCGCCTCGAGACGGTCTATTGGGCCGAGCTGCCCCGCGGCGGTGGCCCGATCGAGCTGAGCTATCGCGACGACAACGACCCGACCCGCATCGGCTGGCGCGAGATCGTCGCGCGGCCCGGGGCGGCCGGCGCCCGGATCCAGCAGTCGAGCGTGCCGACGGACGACCTGACCGACGCGCTGCGCAACTATCCGGAGGACCTGCTCAACAGCCCAGCCGACGTCCGTGAGGCGCGCCTGATCTTCGTGCCAGGGGTCGTCGCGGCCGACCCGCGGGCGTCGGTCGAGGGGCTGCGAGCGATCGAGCCAAGGGCGGATGTCTACGCCCAGCTCGCGGCGGCCGGCACCCAATCCCTGCCAATCGCCCTGCTGTACCTTGGCTTCGCGATGGTCCTCGGGGCCGGCCACGCCCTCTCGCCCGGCCACGGCAAGACGGTCGTGGCCGCCTACTTGATCGGCTCGCGCGGGACCGCTCGGCACGCCCTGTTCCTGGGGCTGACCGTCACCGCCACCCACACCCTCGGGGTCTACGTCCTCGGGCTGGTGACGCTCTTCCTGTCGCAGTACATCTTGCCGGAGCGGCTATACCCGCCGTTGCAAGTGCTGTCCGGGCTGATGGTCGTGGGGATCGGCGGCTGGCTGTTCGTCACCCGGCTGCGCGGGGCCCTGGCCCAGCGCCGGGCGTCGGCCCAGCACAGCCATGAAGGTGAGCATGAGCATGAGCATCCCCATCCCCATGGTCACCACGACGACCACGAGTACGATCACGGGCATGTGCACGACCACGCCCATGCTCAGGCGTCCGAGCCGGCACGCGCGGTCGCCCTGGCGGCGGTCGGGGCATCCGGCCGACTCGGGCACGAGGATACGGGTTACCACACCACCACGCGGGCGGAGCACGAGCACGAGCATGAGCAGGATGGAGGACACTTGCCTCGCGGGCATCACGGGGGCCTGGTCCACAGCCATGGGGGTCGCCCGCACTCGCATCTGCCACCGGGGACCGACGGTCGGCCAGTGACCTGGCGCACCCTGCTGGCGCTGGGCGTCTCGGGCGGGCTGCTGCCCTGCCCGTCGGCGCTGGTGGTCCTCCTCAGTGCGATCGCCCTCCACCAGGTGGCGTTCGGGCTGCTGCTGATCGTGGCGTTCAGCATCGGGCTGGCGTCGGTCCTGGTAGGGATCGGCCTGCTGCTGGTCTATGCCCGCCGCTTCCTGCAGAGGCTGAGCCTCGGCGGTAGCCGGGTCGCGCGGCTCCTGCCGGTCGCGAGCGCCCTGGTCATCGTGGTGCTGGGCGCGGCGATTACGATCCAGGCGTTGCCGGGACTCATCTGACCCGACTGGTCCTTCGAGCTAACCTAACCCCCAGGCGCTCCTTAACCCTATTGCATTTTCGCTCCACACCATTGTATCCTGGGTCTGCTGAGTTGGGATCGGTGGCTCGGCCCGTCCTTCCACGCCAGCCCCCTGGCGGGTTGCGCGCCCTGGCTCCGACGGTGCCCGGGTGATCCAAATCTCGTTCGGCGTCGTACATCATCACGGCTCTTGGGAGCGGCCGGGCCGTTCCATAGATTACATGGGAGGGACCTCGTTCATGCGGAAACCGCTCCTGTCGCTCTCGCTGCTGGTGCTCGCCCTGGGGGCGGTGTCCTGGGTCTGGACGCTGCCGCCCGACGCGGGCGCCTCCAGCCACCGTGAGGCCCCGCTGACCTCGAAGGACCCGACGATCGACAACACCGACGTCTACGCTTTCGTCAGCCCCGACGATCGGGACAAGATCACCCTGATCGCCAACTGGATCCCCTTCGAGGAGCCGGCCGGCGGGCCGAACTTCAACCACTTCGACGACAACGCCC
Organism: Chloroflexota bacterium; assembly: GCA_013695975.1. Taxonomy (GTDB): domain Bacteria; phylum Chloroflexota; class UBA6077; order UBA6077; family JACCZL01; genus JACCZL01. Next base: position 4,306 of record JACCZL010000208.1, on the reverse strand, counting down.
GGTACCTGATCAAGGTCGACCGTGACGGCGACGGCGTCGAGGACGTGACCTACGAGTGGCGGTTCCGCGAGGACATCCGCAACGACGACACCTTCCTCTACAACACCGGGCCGATCACCTCGCTCGACGACGAGGACTACAACTATCGCCAGTTCTACCGCATCCGCGAGATCGTGCGCGGCGGCGACACCAGGACGCTGGGCGAGAACCTCTTGATGCCGCCGGACAACATCGGCCCGCGCTCGACGCCGGACTACGAGAAGCTGGCGCGCGAGGCGACCCGCGACCTCGGCAACGGGATCAAGGAGTTCACCGGCCAGCGCGACGATCCGTTCTACGTGGACGTCGGCTCGATCTTTGACCTGCTCGGTCTGCGGCCATTCAACAGCGCCCACAAGATCAAGCTCGACAACGCCCGCGGCGTCGACACGCCCGGCGGGTTCAACATCCACACCACCGCGATCCAGGTGCCGCGGAGCCGGCTGGCGCCGGATTGCGACGGCGACCCGAGCGACAAGGATTGCGTGATCGGGGTCTGGTCAACCGCCGAGCGCCGCACCACAACCGTCTTTAGCCGCGGCGAGGTGGACGTCTCGGGTGACTTCGTCCAGGTCTCGCGGCTGGGCAACCCGCTGGTCAACGAGGTCGTCATCGATCTCGGCCGCAAGGATCTCTTCAACGGCGTGCCGCCGACGGCCGATGCCGCCGTCCTCGACCGCGTGCTCGACCCAGAGCTGGGCCGTCTGATTGAGTTCCTCTATCCCGGGGTCGACGTGCCGCCACCACCGCGCAACGACCTGGTAGCCGTCTTCCTGACCGGGATCGCCGGGCTGAACCAGCAGCAGCAGTCGGTGGCGACCCCATCCGAGCAGCTCCGGCTCAACACGGCGATCCCGCCGAGCGCCGGCGTCTGCCGCGGCAACATCCTCGGCGTGCTGGCTGGCGATCTGGCCGGCTACCCGAACGGTCGTCGTCTCGAGGACGACGTGACCGATATCGAGATCCGCGCTGTCGCCGGCGGCTACGTCCTGACACCCGACTTCAACCGGGCGCCGAACAACAAGCTGGGCGACGGCGTCAACGAGAACGACCGGCCATGTCTGGATCGGTTCCCGTACATGGCGACGCCGCACCAGGGCTACGACCACGAGCATCACCGCGTGGGCAGCACGAGCACGCCGTGAGGAGCAGAGGAAAGGAGGTGGTCATGATGAACAAGCTCTTCGCATCGCTCTCCCTGATGACGCTCGCGCTCGGCGTGGCGTCCTGGGTCTGGCTGCTGCCCCCGAACGCGGGCGCCTCTAGCCACCGCGAGGCTCCACTGACCTCGAAGGACCCGACGATTGACAACACCGACGTCTATGCCTTCGTCAGCCCCGACGATCGGGACAAGATCACGCTGATCGCCAACTGGATCCCCTTCGAGGAGCCGGCCGGCGGGCCGAACTTCTACCACTTCGACGACAACGCCCGGTACCTGATCAAGATCGACCGAAACGGCGACGGCGTCGAGGACGTCACCTATGAGTGGCGCTTCCGCGAGGAGATCCGCAACCCGAACACCTTCCTCTACAACACCGGTCAGATCACCTCGCTCGACGACGAGGACTTCAACTACCGCCAGCTCTACCGCATCCGCGAGATCGTTCGTGGCGGCGACACCAGGACGCTGGGCGAGAACCTCGTGATGCCGCCGGACAACATCGGGCCGCGTTCGACGCCGGACTACGAGAAGCTGGCGCGCGAGGCGACCCGCGACCTCGGCAACGGGATCAAGGAGTTCACCGGCCAGCGCGACGATCCGTTCTACGTGGACGTCGGCTCGATCTTTGACCTGCTGGGCCTGCGGCCATTCAACAGCGCCCACAAGATCAAGCTCGACAACGCCCGCGGCGTGGACTCTACCGGCGGATTCAACATCCACACCACCGCGATCCAGGTCCCGCGGAGCCGGCTGGCGCCGGATTGCGACGGCGACCCGAGCGACACGAACTGCGTGATCGGGGTCTGGTCAACCGCCGAGCGCCGCGCCACGATCGTCCGTGGGGTCGGGACCCTCGAGGGCTCGGGCGACTTCGTCCAGGTCTCGCGGCTGGGCAACCCGCTGGTCAACGAGGTCGTGATCGACCTCGAGCAGAAGGACGAGTTCAACGGCACGCTGCCGACCGGCGACGGGGCCTTCCTCGACCGGGTGCGCAACTCGGAAGTGGCGGGGCTGATCAACGCGCTGTACGGGATCGACGTCCCGTCCAACCCGCGGGACGACCTGGTCACCGTCTTCCTCACGGGCATTCCTGGCCTGAATCAGCAGCAGAAGTCGGTGAACAGCCCGTCCGAGCAGCTTCGGCTCAATACGGCGATCCGGCCGACCGCCGACGTCTGCAAGGGCAACCGGCTCGGCGTGCTCGCGGGCGACAACGCCGGCTTCCCGAATGGCCGTCGCCTCGAGGACGACGTGACGGACATCGAGCTGCGGGTTGTCGCCGGTGGCTACGTCCTGACGCCCAAGTTCAACAAGTCGCCGAACAACGCCCTCGCCGACGGCGTGAACGAGAACGACCGCTCGTGCCTCGACCGCTTCCCGTACATGGGGACACCGCACCAGGGCTACGAGCACCAGCACCACCGCCTGGGCGGCGACGTGGACGACGACGATGACGACGGTGACGACGGGCGCGACCGTCGGGATCGGGGCGACCGCAAGGAGGTCGAGGACGACGACGACGACGACCCGCGGAAGCCGACCGAGGAGGAGCGTCAGCAGCAGGAGCGCACCAACACGGCCGGGCTGGACGAGTACCGCACGGAAGGCAACGTGGTAGGCGTGCGCTGTGACCTGAGCGGCCCGGCCATGCTCCTACCGGAGGTGGCCGCGGTAGAGCTTTCCTTCAGCCTCGAGACCGTGCCATACGCGGTCATCGCCACGAGGGACGGCTTCCAGCAGGTGCGGCTCCTGGGCGACACTCGCACCCAGTGCGGCTCGATCAAGATCGGCGACTACCTCGAGGTCGACGGGGTCAAGCAGCACGAGTTCCTCTTCGACGCCGAGAACGTGACGATTCGGCGGGGAGGGAGCCGGGTCAGCTAACGCCGCTCAGCTCGTCTGACATGGTGGGGGCGCGAGCAATCGCGCCCCCACTGCTGTCCTGGGGGTGCAGGGTTGGCGGCAGGAACCCTGCACCTTTGTCCGGACCCGCGCTAGTGCTGAGCGACGCAGAGCTCGTTGCCCTCGGGATCGGTCATCACCGTCCACTCCGTGCCATACTCGTGGCGAGTGTCGTGGCGGGTGGCGCCGAGGTCGACGAGGCGGGCGATCTCGGCCTCTCGGTCGGCCGTGTGGAAGTCGAGGTGCATCCGGTTCTTGGCGGCCTTGCCCTCCGGCACTTTCAGGAAGAGCATGGTCACACCGTGCTCATTCGGGCTCAACATCGCGAAGTGGGGGTTGGCGTCCGCGACCTTCTGGCCGGTGGCCTCAGACCAGAAGTTGGCGAGCCGCGTCGGATCGTCGGCGTCGAAAGTGATGTTCTTCAAGTCCATGCTACGTTCCTCCTCGGGATGATGCATCCTGCATGATGATGTCGCCATCGTGCTGCATGGAGCGTTCGTCAGTCGGTGTAGGCGATGGTCAGGAGCAGGTCGGCCAGCTCGTTCGGCTTCGAGAGCATCGGCCAATGGCCCGTGCGCAGCTCGAGGAATTGCCACTCGGGTCCGGCGAGCTCGCGGAACCAGGGGTGTCCGCCGGCGATCATCTCGCGCACTCCATCCAGCGGGAAGCTGCAGGAGATGAGCAGCTTCGGCAGCTCGGCGCGGGCAGGACCCCGCCGCGACGGCCGGGTGTAGGTCCCGAACGGCTGGGGGACGGCGCGGGCCTGGAACAGCCTGCGCTGGGCGTCGCCCAGGCCCTCCAGGCTGGCATCGTAGTCGTTCTCCAGCTCGTCCCAGGACGGCACGGGGAGCCGCCACCCGTCGCCATGCTCCGCGACCTGCCGCTCGACGTGCTGTTTGGCCTCGGGCGGGTAGATGTCGAGGAATGCGAGGCCGTCGGCGAGCGGCCCGCTGTCCAGGTACACCAGCCGGGCGATCCGATCGGGAACCCGGTCGGCGACGCCGGGCACGACGGCCCCGGCGTAGCTGTGCCCGAGGAGCACGACGTCGTGCAGGTCCTCGAGCTCCAACACGTTGTCCACGTCCTGGATGTGGGTGTCGAGGTCGACGTCCGGACGGGCGAGATGGCGCCGCTCGCCAAGGCCGGTGAGGGTCGGGGTGTAGACGTCGTGGCCGGCGGCGCGGAGACGCGGGGTCACGT
>JACCZL010000142.1 GCA_013695975.1 Chloroflexota bacterium | reverse complement strand
CGGATGATCTGATCGCGGCAATACAGTTCGATCACCGTGTCCATACGCTCCTCCAGTCGCCAGGCTCAGGGCCTGGCTCGCCACGTTCAGGTACTTCGAGGTACTGCCTCCATACAACGACGTGGCGCCGGCAAACGTGGACACTCGGACGGCGGCGGGCATCGGGATGACCACCGGGTCGCCAGACTTCGTCAGTGAAACGCGTCACGAACCCATCCCTCGGCGCATATCCGCGCCGTTGATCCTTAGTGAGATGACCGTGAGTGTTGTGATCGAGCGACTGGTTAGAGCGTGTCATGCACGACGAACCTGCCGCGTGGCACACCGTTCGAGTTGTTCAGTGCGTGAGAACCCCCCAGCATCTGTCGGTTCGATGGGAGCTCCTCGCGGGCATTCATCGTGGCAATCTGAATGGTAATGCAAGCAGGAAGCGCGCGGATGCATACGGCTATGGCGAGATCTTTGGATGGACATCGCCGCGCGCGGACCTCGGGGCAGGCCCTCGTGGAGTGGGCTGTCATGATGATGATCGTGCTCTGGCTCTGTGTCGGCGGAGTGGATCTGGGCCGAGCATACGGGGACTATGTCGGCCTCACCAACGCGGCTCGGGGCGGCGCACGCTACGCCGTGCTGCTGCCGAGCGCTAATGATGACCAGGTCAAGGCTCAGGTGCGGGCCGAGCAACCCTCCCTCGGGCTCCTCAATTCGATGATCGCCGTCGACCGCGCCCAGGCCGACCGTCGGACCGTCACTATCACCTACCCGTTCACCCCGTTCACGCCCCTCGTGGCCCAGTTGGGGAACGGTACAACGCTCACCCTGACAACCTGGGCGGCGATGCCGATGATGGGGTCGTGAGATGCGCTCCATGACACGTGCCCGGTGGTCCGGCCAGGCCACCGTCGAGTTTGCCGCCGGGCTCACGATGTTCCTCCTCCTCATCGTGGGGGCCCTGGATCTTGGCCGTGGTGTCTGGATCAGCAATTCGATGGACCATGCAGCCCGTGAGGCCGCCCGCTACGGCAGCATACCGACGCGGACGAGAGATGAGATCCGTAACCACGCCATCCAACGCGCTACCGGGATCGGGCTCGCCATTGCCAACGTCAGCGTCACCCGCGGCATCTGCGGCGACCCCTCCAGCCCGGTCGTCGTCACGATCGCCTACAGCTTCACGCCGATCGCATCGGGCTTCGCGGCACTGTGGGGCGGTGGGAGCGGAATCGCCATGGGCGCCTCCTCGAGCATGTATGTCGAACGGGGAGTTCCACCGTGCGCCCTCTAATGCGCCGTCGCGCCTCCGGCCAGGCGGTGGTCCTGTTTGCGTTGCTCCTCCCAGTCCTGCTCGGAATGCTGGCTCTCGCCATCGACCTCGGGTTCGCCATGGCCCAGCTCCGCGGGCTCCAGAATGCCGCCGACGCGGGCGCTATGGCCGGTGCCAAAATCATGTCCGCATCGGTGACCCAAAGCCAGGGCACCGTCGTCTATGCCCACCTCACCAATCAATCGGTGCAGGTTAAGGTCGATGCGCTCGTCGCGCCCAACCGGTTGGTAACCCTCCCGACGTTCGCGCACGCGACGACGGTGCAGTTCCGCGACTGCGGGGGGGCGTCGCTCGGCTACACGGCGTCAAGCGACGCCGCGCTCGTGGCCACGCTCGGCGGGACCCGCTTGGCGAGCCCCACGACGATCGTGCCGAACAGTACCTGCTCCGTCAAGGTTCGTTCGCAGGTCAGCTTCCCGTCGTTCTTCGCCGGCATCCTCGGGTATCCTACGCAGACGGTCGCCGCGCAGGCCGCCGCGCGCATCGCACCGACCACCGCGCCGACCCAGATCACTGGCGTTTGGCCGATGACCCACTGGACCGCCGACACGGTCGCTCCTTGCCCCGACGAGGCCGGCACGATCTGCACCTTCTGGGACAGCAACTCGCCGCCCGGCGGGAACTTCAAGGAAACCATCAACATGTCCCGCTACTCCGACCTGCTCGGCGCGCCCCAAGTCCAGCACTGGGCCGACTACGACCGTCGCTGGCCGGGGAACACCGGGCAGATCCCGGACCTAGAGCAGTGGATCCGCTTCGGGTGGCGGGGCACCATCTTCGTGGATGAGACCGACTCACGCTGCCAGACGGGCCCCAGCGCGAGCCTTGCCTGTCCCAACAGCAAGTTCGAGGTCTATAACGGCGGCAACGGCAACAACCTCGCCAGCATGATGAGGGGCTACATCAACGATCCGGCGAACCTCGAGGGCACGGACCCCGTCAAGGGGAACTACGCCACGGTCACCGTCTACTTCTGGCGCTACGGCGAGCAGGACATCATCCCGCGCACCAACGTCGGCACGCTGTGGAGCGGCCCGTCGAGCCCGAACAGTATCCAGCGGATCATCCTGCAAAAGGTCCGGCGATATCGGTTCTACATCTCGACCGTGAACAGCAGCAGCGTCCGGGGCTACTTCGTGAGCTTCTATAACGGCGCAGGCACCCCGCAGAACGGCCCGCCGAGCACTGTCGCGAACACGGTCGTCATGACCGAGTAGCGCGCGACCCGAGGCTGCGCCCGCTCGGACAGCCGCACCAGGGCGTTGGCGACCGCCCGTTCGCTGATCTGGAGCCCAGAGACGTCGCGACAGACTTTGGGTAGATACCTCTGCTCGAGGCCGTTGACAGGGTGTGGGTGTAGAATCAAGGCCCTCGCCCCGAGACGCGGCGCCACGGACTGGATCGGCGAGCGCGGCCCCATCGTGGCACCGCCGATGGCGTGCAGTGCCCAAGAGGGAACCACCACTGATGGCCAACCGCACATCCTACGAGATCCTGATCATCGGGGCCGGCGTGATCGGCTCGAGCATCGCCTTCCATCTCGCTCGAGCCGGCGCCGGTCGTATCGCCGTCCTTGATCGAGGTACCGTCTGCTCGGGCAACACGCGCAAATCGGGCGCCTTGATCAGGATGCACTACACCAATGAGCCCGAGGCCCGTATGGCGCTCGCCAGCCTGCCCTATTTCAAGCACTGGTCCGACCTCGTCGGCGGCGATTGCGGGTTCCGCGAGTCCGGCTTCGCGCTGCTGGTCGGGCCCGAGAACGTCGAGCGCCTCCATCGCAACGTCACCCGCCTGACCAGGCTCGGGGTCAACACCCGCGCGCTCACGCCTGACGAGCTACGCGAGCTCCAGCCGACGCTCCGTACCGACGACCTTGGAGCGGCCGCCTACGAGCCCGACAGCGGCTACGCCGATCCCGTTGCCACCACCCGCGCCTTCGCCGAACGCGCCCGCCAGCTCGGCGCCGAGCTCTGCGAAGACACCGCGGTGACCCGCATCCTGACGGCCGGAGACCGCGTCACCGGCCTGGAAACGAGCCGGGGGGCCTTCGAAGCGCCGGTCGTCGTCTGCGCGGCCAACACCTGGTCGCCGGCCCTTCTCGCGACCGCCGGCGTCCGGCTCGACCTCTGGTACCGGCGGACCCAGGTCGCCTTCTACGATCGCCCGCCCGCCTTCCCCGCCCAACAGCTCGTCCTCATCGACACCGCCCTCGGGATGTACACCCGACCCGAGGGCGCCGAGACCGTGCTGGGCGGGATGACCGCACAGACCGGCCCCAATCCGGGCGACCCCAACCACTACGACGAAGACGTCGACCCGACCTATCCAACCGCGACCCGCGAGCGCCTGGCCCGCCGCCAGCCCGCCCTCGCCGACGCCCGCTTCGCCCGCGGCCAGGCCGGCCTCTACGACATGAGCCTCGATACCCGAGCCGTGCTCGACCGCGCCTCAAACGTCGACGGCCTCTACCTGGCCGCTGGCTTCAGCGGGACCGGCTTCAAGAAGTCCCCGGCCGTCGGCGCCTGTATGGCCGAGCTCATCCTGCAGGGTCGCGCCGAGACGGTCGACCTGAGCCCCTTCCGCCTCAGCCGCTTCGCCGAAGCCCAGCCCCTC
>JACCZL010000129.1 GCA_013695975.1 Chloroflexota bacterium | reverse complement strand
AGCGAGATCCTGCGCGTGATCGCCTCCTCGCCGACCGAGCTGGAGCCGGTGCTCGACGTGGTGGCCGAGAACGCCGCACGGTTGTGTGGTGCGGAAAACGCCCAGATTCTGCGCGTCGAAGGCGATCACCTCCGCGCCGTCGTGTCCTATGGATCGATGCAGGCCTTCCGCCTCGGCGAGCGCAGGGCCATTTCGCGGGAGTACGTCACGGGCCGAGCTGTCCTCGATCGGCAGACGATCCACGTGCATGACGTGCTCGCGGCCGTCGAAACCGACTTCCCAGAGGCCAGAGACCTCCAGTCGCGGACCGGACATCGGACGGCGCTGGTCACACCCCTGCTGCGAGAAGGGGTGGCGATTGGCGCGATCACGATCCTGCGCGGCGTCGTTCGTCCCTTTACCGACGAGCAGATCAAGCTGCTGGAGACGTTCGCCGACCAGGCGGTGATCGCGATCGAGAACACGCGCCTGTTCGAAGAGCTAGAAACCCGGACCAGGGAGCTGGCCCGCTCGGTGGAGGAGCTGCAGGCGCTCGGCGAGGTCAGCCGAGCCGTCGGCTCGAGCCTGGATCTCGAGCGCGTGCTCAAGACCATCGTCGCCCATGCGGTGGAGCTGATTGGCGCTGAGGGCGGGGCGATCTACGAGTACGACGAGGCGGCCCGCGAGTTTTACCATCGGGTCACGCACAGTCTCGAAGGCGACTTGCCGGCGGTCCTGCCCACGGCACCACTGCGTCTGGGTGAAGGGGCCGTTGGGGCGGCGGGTGCGGCGCGGGCGCCGGTCCAGATCCCCGACATGCTCACCGCGGGCGCGTACGAGAGCAGGCTGCGCGAGCAGCTCCTTCGGGCGGGCTTCCGCTCGATCCTGGCGGTGCCGCTGCTGGCCGACGGCCGGGTGCTCGGCGGCCTGGTCGTGTCACGCAAGACGCCCGGCGAGTTCTTGCCGCCGACGGTCGAATTGCTCCAGACCTTCGCCGGCCAGTCGGCGCTGGCGATCCAGAACGCGCGGCTGTTCGAGCAGATCGAGGAGAAGAGCCTCCAACTCGAGGTCGTGAGCCGGCACAAGAGCGAGTTCCTGGCCAACATGTCGCACGAGCTGCGGACGCCCTTGAACGCCATCATCGGCTTCTCCGAAGTGCTCCTGGAGCGGATGTTCGGCGACCTGAACGACAAGCAGGCGGAGTATCTCCGCGACATCCTCACCTCCGGCCAGCACCTGCTCTCGCTGATCAACGACATCCTGGACCTCTCCAAGGTTGAGGCCGGTCAGATGGAGTTGGAGCGGGGCGAGTTCTCGCTGAAACAGGCGCTGGAGAACGGGCTGACGATGCTCAAGGAACGAGCCAGCCGCCACGGGATCACCCTCGGTCTCGAGCTAGAGCCCGACCTGGACCTGATCGAGGCGGACGAGCGGAAGGTCAAGCAGGTCGTCTTCAACCTGCTCTCGAACGCGGTGAAGTTCACCCCGGACGGGGGGCACGTCGCGGTCATGGCGCGGCGGACGGATGACGAGCTGCAGATCGCGGTTTCTGATACCGGGGTCGGCATCGCGCCGGAGGACCAGGCGCGGATCTTCGAGGAGTTCCGCCAGGTCGGGCAGGGATCGGCCAAGGCTGAAGGGACCGGGCTGGGCCTGGCCCTGACGCGAAGGCTGGTCGAGCTGCACGGCGGGCGGCTCTGGGTCGAGAGCGAGCCGGGTGTCGGCAGCACCTTCACCTTGACGCTCCCGCAGCCCGCGGCCGTGCACACGACCGAAGCGCCCCAATAGCCGGGCTTGCACCCGTGGCGGGCATTTTGGAAGGATAGCATCGGGCTCTGCCGGCGGCGCTCGACCCAGGCATGCAGGGGTAACCAAGCACTGGTGCCCTCTCAAGGCTGAAGTGACCGGTCGAGGTGGGTGGGACCGGTGCCGTCTGGCGCGTGGCGGTGCGCTGCTTCAGAGCGAGCAGTCGCCGGAGCGGCGCCACGCCGATGTTCTGCCTAGTCCGCGAGGTGCAGGTGCGGGTTCCACGCGATCTCCCACAAATGTCCATCAAGGTCTTGAAAGTACCCGGCGTAGCCACCCCAGAAGGTAGCGTGAGCCTGCTTTACGATCTTCGCCCCGGCGTTTCCGGCTTGCTCCATCACGGTGTCCACTTCTGCGCTCGAGGCTACGTTGTGGCCAAGCGTGAATGCTGTCGGGCTTGGAGGGCCTTCCGAGATGCCAGAGTCGTGTGAGATGTTCTTTCGGGGCCAGATCGCCAGCTTCACGCCCGCCTGTAGGTCGAAGAATGCCACCGCGCCATGTTCAAATTCGGTGCCGACAATACCCTGCGTTGGCAGGCCAAGCCCGTCGCGGTAAAACCGGAGCGATCGCTCCAAGTCGTCGACCCCGAGGGTGATAACGGTAATCCGTGGTCGCATACGCTCACTCCAGGTCTCGTGCCCCGTCCTGCATGCAGTGACGGGGGGGTCTCAGGCGAGGGCGCGGCTGCCTCCCTCTCCGCGGCACCGATGGGGGTCGGGTGCAGGACCAACCCCGACGACGCGACCCTCGTTCAGTACTCGAGGTCGCTTGCCACGAAACCCTCGTGGTCGCCCTGGCCCGGGCCCCTTGGTGTTCAACTCTACGCGCGCGCTCAGGCTTTCGCGATGACCTCGTACCGCTCCACGCCCTCGATCGTCACGCCGGCTTGACTGGCCTGGGCACGGGTGTGCTCGCCTAGGGACTCGCTGTCGCGCAGCGCCTCCTCGCTCTCCCAGAGCGGCATCCCGAAGCCCCGACCGGTCTGGCGATCGGCCAGCCAATAGCCGCCCTTGCAGCCGCTCGTCTGGCGCGCGGGTGGGGATGACGCGCTCCTCGATGAGATGGACACCCTCGCCAAGTCGATCCGTCGAACCCTGGAACCTGGTCACGCGTGCAAACATGGTGCAGCGCCTCCTTTGGTGTACCTCTACTATGCTTCCGCCACGAGCACCCGTCAAATGACGGCGGACAGGGCACTCGACGTAGCGCCGCTCGCCGAGGTTGAGCGCGTGGGTAGACGGGACGATGGCCGCCGAAGGCTCAGACCCGACGGGGTCTGGCCCCCGCTGTGATCCGGGTTATGTAGGAGGGTCGCCCGATCGCGTCAGGCGCACCGAGACCTGTCAG
>JACCZL010000122.1 GCA_013695975.1 Chloroflexota bacterium | reverse complement strand
CCAGTGGGCGACCGGCCGGTCGCCACTACACGGCCAGGTGCTTGCTCAAGTCCAGCAGGCTGGCGAGATTGTGGGCGGGGGCGAAGACGTCGACGTGGTCGAGGGCGGTGCTCATGCCACGGGCAAGCGGGCGGTAGTCCTTACTGCCGAGGAGCGGGTTGAGCCAGATCACCTTGGCGGCCCGCTCGTCAAGCTCCTCCATCGCGCTGCGCAAGATCTCAGCGTCACCGGTGTCCAGTCCGTCGCTGAGGATCAGGACGATCGTGTGACGATCGACCAGCTTGCGGGCCCAGCGCTCGTTGAAGGTCTGCAGACTCTGGCCGATCCGCGTGCCACCAGACCAATCCTGGACCTCGCGGGCGATTCGGTCGAGGGCGTCCTGAATGTCCTCGTTCTTGAAGTACGGCGTCACCCGCGTCAGGGTGGTGCTGAAGACAAACGACTCGACCTTACCGAGGGTGTTCTGCATCGCGTGGATGAACTGGAGCAGGAACCGGCTGTAGGTGTCCATCGAGCGGCTGACGTCACAGATCAGGACCAGGCGCGGCTTGCGGATCTTGCGGCGCTTGCGGGCCAGCTCGAGGATGGTGCCGCCGTACTTCATGTTGCGGCGCATCGTTCGCCGCGGATCGATCAGGTGGCTGCGGGTCGAGATGCGCGTGCGACGGCTCTCCTTGGTCGCCAGGCGCTTGGCGATCACCAGCACCGCCCGCGCGATCTCGGTCATCTCGTCGGCGTTGAAGCGACTGAAATCCTTATTGACCAGCATCTCGATCGGGCTGTAGAGGGGGAGTGCCTCTTCGTCGCCCTCCCCCTCCTCAGCACCTTCGCCGGCGTCGGGGCTGGTGAGGCGGAGCTGCTCCTCGCCCTCGCCGCTCTGCTCGAGGTCGCCGGCCTCGCCCGCCTCGGAGGGCAGGTCGTCGGCGTTATCTGGCTGCTGCTCAACCTCGGCGATACGCTGCCAGAACTGGTTGAACACTTCGTCGAAGATCGGGACGTCCTCCAGACGCGAGGTGAAGACGGACCGCAGGGAGGTGTAGACGTCCTCGCGGTCACCGACATCGACGCATTCGAGGGCACGCAGCGCATCGACCGTCTCGGTCGACGTCGCAAGCAGCTCGCGGCGTCGCAGTTCGCGCCCGAAGCTGATGACGTGACGCTGGAGGTCGGCGTAACGGGCGCGGCTCTTTAGCGCGTAGCGACTTCTCTCTCGAGGCGCTGGGTTACCGACTGGGTCCACTGGGTGACATCCTCATCTTCGGCGCCGTTCATGCCGCCGACCAGCACCTCGAGCGCCTTGCCGGAGAGGCGAGCCACGTCGTCGCGGTCCTTGATGAACGCGCCGAGTGTCTCGCGGACCGTCTCCTGCTCGAGGTGGTCCTGGTGGAGCGCCATCATGCTCATCGCCCAATCGAGTGTCTCGGCCACGCCAGGCGTCTTGTTGAGCTTGACCTGGCGGACGGCCTGCATGAACATGGCGACCTGGCGAGCGAGACGATCGTTGATACCGGGCACCTTCGTGGTGAGGATCCGGAGCTCCTTGTCAAAGCTCGGATAGTCGATCCACAGGTACAGGCAGCGCCGCTTGAGAGCGTCGCTCAGCTCTCGCGTCCGGTTCGAGGTGAGGACGACGTAGGGCCGATGCCGCGCTCGAATCGTCCCCAGCTCGGGGATCGTGACCTGGAAATCCGAGAGGACCTCGAGGAGGAAGGCCTCGAACTCTTCATCGGAGCGGTCGACCTCGTCGATCAGGAGGACCGGCGGCTTGTCCTCGGCGGTGATCGCCCGCAAGAGCGGTCGCTTGAGGAGGAAGGAGTCGCTGAAGATCAAACTCTCCTGCTCGTCGGCGTCCTTGCGGGAGCCTTCCTCCATCTTGATCCGCAGCATCTGCTTGGGATAGTTCCACTCGTAGAGCGCGGTGTTGACGTCGAGCCCCTCGTAGCACTGTAGTCGGATTAGCTCGGTGTTGAGCGCGGAAGCCAGGACCTTGGCGATCTCGGTCTTGCCGACGCCGGCTTGTCCCTCGATGAGAATCGGCTTCCTGAGCTCCATGGCCAGGTAGGCCGTCGTTGCAATCGCCCGATCCGTGACGTATTGCTCACGCTCCATCATCTCCTGGATCCCGCGGATACCCTCGATCACGCACTCCTCCATCGTCGCCGACCAAGAAACGGCGAGGCGGGCGATGGTCGCCCGCCCTAGGACGATGAGTATACCAGGTATGGGCAGGGCGATAAGGGTAGGGTGGCGGTGAGCGTTACACAACGCCGCCCGCGTAGGGGCGCGATTCATCGCGCCC
>JACCZL010000096.1 GCA_013695975.1 Chloroflexota bacterium | reverse complement strand
TTTCGCTACGCTCCACCGGCCTTCGGCTAATCAGATCGACCTTCCGACCGAAGATTGTCGAGAGCTCCTGTTCCATCTCTACGGCGTCAAACAAGCTCCACTGCGCATCGGGCGCGAAGGTGACCAGTACGTCCACGTCGCTGCCGGGCCGGAAGTCGTCCCGGAGGACGGAACCGAAAAGGGACAGTTCAGTGATCTTCCAGCGGCGGCAGAACTCGGCGATCTTCTCTCGATCAACGGTGATTTGCGTGGTCATCGAGCGTTCCCATCCAGGAAGACCCACGCATCACCCCGTGGGGCGGGTGTGCTCCCCAACCTCGCCGCGGATAACTCCGACGGCGTGCGGGACGGCCGGTATGATGACGTCGAGGCACTCCTGGACGCCCTTCGGGTTGCCGGGCAGGTTCACGACCAGGGTCCGCTTGCGCACGCCCGCGACGGCTCGCGACAGGATACCAGCCGGTGTCTTCTTGAAGCTTTCGGCTCGCATCGCCTCGGCCAGCCCGGGCACCTGGTAGTCGATCACCGACAACGTCGCCTCGGGGGTCACGTCGCGTGGCGAGAGGCCGGTCCCGCCGGTCGTGAAGATCACGTCGAAGTCCCGATCGTCGGCCATCTCGCAAATCCGGGCGGCGATTTGGTCCCGCTCGTCGGGCACGACGGTGTAGGCGCCGACGGTGGCGCCGCTCGCCTCCACGATCTCTCGGATCGTCCCGCCGCCCCGATCCTCGCGCTCGCCGCGCGAAGCCTTGTCGCTGACGGTGATGATCCCGACGGTGATTCGGGCCACGGCGTGCTCGTGCGTCTGGGGCTCATCCCGGTGCGCTCGGTTGTCCATCAAATCCATCCTCTGCGCGCTGTCGTCTGCGCGAAGATACTCGCCGCTCCTGCCGCCGATCTTGTGGACCAGGCGCACGCGGTCGATCACCATATCTTTGTCGACCGCCTTGCACATGTCGTAGACCGTCAGGGCCGCGACGCTGACGGCCGCCAGCGCCTCCATCTCGACGCCGGTCTTGCCGACGACCCGCGCGGTTGCCGAGATCTCGACCGCCGAGGCGGCTTCGTCGAGCGTGAAGTCGAGCTCGACGCCAGTGATCGGCAGCGGATGGCAGAGCGGGATCAGGTCGGATGTCCGCTTGGCGCCGATCACGCCGGCGACCTGGGCAACGGCTAGGACGTCGCCCTTGCTGACGGCGCCCTCCCGGATCAGGGCCAGGGTCGCGGGTCGCATCAGGACCCGCCCTCGCGCGGTCGCGCTGCGGACCGTCTCGCCCTTCGCGCTCACGTCTACCATCCGGGCGCGACCGCGTTCGTCGAGATGGGTCAGCTCAGTCATCGGGTGGGCTCCACCCGCAGTATACTGGACTGTCGGCGGCCGAACGATTCCTCTCCGCCGCCGAGGCGATGCCCACGACCACTCGCGCGTTCAGCGCCACCGAATTCGAGGCACTGCTCGGCTTCTCGCTCGACCCATTCCAGCGAGAGGCAATCGACGCGTTCGCTTCCGGTCACTCCGTGCTGGTCGCCGCGCCAACCGGGACCGGGAAGACCGCGATCGCCGAGTACGCCGCACTCGACGCCCTGTCGCGCGGGGCTCGGGCGATCTACACCACGCCGATCAAGGCGCTGTCGAACCAGAAGTTCCGCGATTTTGGTCGGTTGCTGGAGCGCGCCGCCGAACGGGGCCTCCTCGACGCCGGGCAGGACGTCGGACTGCTGACCGGCGACATCGTCGTCAACTCGAACGGCCGCCTGCTGGTCATGACCACCGAGGTCCTCCGCAACATGCTGGTCCAGAACCGCCGGACCCCCGAGGAGGCTGCCGTGCTGGTCTTCGACGAGGTCCACTACATGGGCGATCCCGAGCGCGGCACGGCCTGGGAAGAGTCGATCTTGCTGAGTCCGCCCCGGGTACCCCTGGTCTGCCTCTCCGCGACAGTGCCCAACGCGGCCGAGGTCGCTGCCTGGATCCGAGCAGCTCACGGCGAGCTACGGTCGATCTTCCACGGCGAACGCGCCGTGCCCCTTGAGCATCGCTACTTCCTCGATGGCCGCGCCCAACTCGTGCTTGACGCCGACGGCGCACGCCACGGCCAGTTTGCAGGTGTGGGTGGGGAGCTGGCCCGGCGGATCGATCGTCCGGGTATCGCGGGCGATCTCGTAGGGGCGCACGGCGTGCGCCCTTCGCCGGAGCAGCGCAGTGAGGGCGCACGCCGGGCGCCCCTACATGCCGATGATGCGGCAACTCCCCGTCGACAGGCCGAGCCATGGGAAGTCCTCCGCCTCCTCGAGAGTGAGCGGCTGACACCGGCAATCTATTTTCTTTTCAGTCGACGCGCTTGCGAACAGGCGGCCGAATCGTGCGTCGCGCTGCGCCCCGTACCCCAGGCCGTCGAGCTGGTCCAAGAGGCGAAGCGCCGCCTGGCTGACTTGCCGCCCCCAGACCGTGCCCTGCGTCAAGTGACCGCGCTCCTGCGGCTGCTCCCGAGGGGCGTGGCCGTCCATCACGCCGGATTGCTGCCAGTCGTGAAGATGCTCGTCGAGGAGCTGTTCGCGAGCGGGCGACTCCGAGCGGTGTTCGCGACGGACACGCTTGCGCTCGGCATCAACATGCCCGCCCGCACGGTCGTGATTGGCGAGATGTCCAAGTGGGATGGTCAGCAGCACCGGCTGCTGACGCCGAACGAGTACCGCCAGATGACTGGCCGGGCCGGGCGGCGCGGCCTCGACCGCCAGGGAGCGTCGGTGATTCTCTACTCGCCCTGGGTCAGCTTCGAGCGGACCATGACCCAGGTGACCGGCGAGCTACTCCCCTTGGAGAGCGCCTTTAGGCCGAGTTACAGCACCGCCCTCAACCTCTGGCGTGAGCCCGGCGACCAGGAGCGACTGGCCGACCTCTACGCCCGCAGCTTCCGCCGCTTCCAGCAGGATGCGCGCCTCGAGCTGCTCGTGGATGAGCGCGACGAGCTGAAGGGGCGGTTCGACGAGCTCGCCAGTCGGGCACTCGACGAGCCGGGCACCTGGGAGCTCGCCCGCGAGATTGCGGAGAGCGAGTCGGCCCTGACCCGAGCGCGTGGCGTCGCCACGCGCGAGGCCCGTACCCTCGTCAGTGGTCTCGGCCAGATCCTGGAGCGGTTTGGCTATCTGGCCGTCGAGCGACCCACGTACAAGGCCGCCCTACTCCGCGGCATCTTCGACACCAACGCCCTGACCCTCGCGGAGCTGCTGGCAACCCGCAAGCTGGAGGGTCTTCACCCCGCCGAGATCGCCGAGGTCTGCTCCTGGTTCGCGTTCGACCGCGACGCCCCGATCCGCGGTCTGCCCCTGCCGACGCGGCTCTACCGCCTCCACGAGGAGATCCTCGGACTCCACACCCGGGTCCTCGAAGAGGAGCGACGCTTCGGGGTCCAGATCTCACGACCGCTTGTCGACGACCTGCGGGGCGTGGCGCTGGCCTGGGCCGAGGGTGGAGAGCTTGGCGAGATTGCGCAGCGAAGTCGCATCGCAGAAGGCGACCTGGTCGGCTTGCTTCAGAAGACGATCGACATCGTAAATCAGCTCCGGGGCGCGGCTGAACGCGCCGAGGTCCCCGCACGCCGGGCCGATCGCCTCGACGCCCAGTCGCTCCTCCCAGGCCTCGTCGAGGCCGACCGACTCCTTCGCCGGGGCGTCGTCGAGGCGTCGTACCGCTGGGCGCTCAGCGGGCCACCCGAAGGCGACCCGGGGGCGGCTGACTGGACCGTTCCAACCACCCCGGAGGCGCCACCGGCGCGTCCGCGTCCGCCCCTGCGCGGTCGCGGCCGGGGCGGTCCACGCCGTCGACTCGGCCCTCGGCGCTAAAATCCCGCACAGATCGATGAGCCGGCCAAGCATGCATCAGCGGACTTGTCCCGGGGCGTTTCGGTGAGTCTGGAATGAGCACCGCACCCGACAAACCGATTGCCGTCAGCATGGGTCGCCGGCGCGAGCGGCTCGCGGTCGCGGTCGGGCTACTGGCCGTCCTTCTTTCAGGCGCCTACCTCTTTCTGGTGCTCGGCCCACGCCTCGCAGGCCATCGGGTCCAGGTGCTGGCCCATCGCGGGGCCTCCGCCTACGCGCCGGAGAACACGCTCGCGGCGTTTCGTGTCGCGGTCGATCAAGGTGCCGACTGGCTCGAGTTCGACGTCCAGCAGACCGCCGACGGGCACCTGGTGGTCTTCCACGACCTGCGCATGGAGCGGACGTCCAGCGGGCGGGGGGCGCTGCGAGAGCTGAGCCTGGAGCAGGTGCGCCAGCTCGACGCGGGAAGCTGGTTCGGGCCGGAATTCGCCGGCGAGCCGATTCCGACGTTCGAGGAGGTCGTCCGCTTCGCCCGCGAGGCCAATATCCGCATCTTTCCCGAGGTCAAGGACCCACGCTTCTACCCCGGCATCGAGGAGCGGCTCGCCGCGGCCCTCCGTGCCCACGAGTATGAGGATCGCGCGATCGTCCAATCGTTCGACCCAGCCTCGCTCGAGCGTCTGCGTCAGATCAACCCCCGGCTCCGACTGGCGGCCTTGTTTACTGGCGCCAACCCGATCAAGGGGGATGCGCCCGCGCGCGCCGAGGTCGTGGGTCCCTCGTGGGAGCTGGTGGCCGAGGACCGCTCGTTTGTCGTCGACGCCCACGCGGCCGGCCGTCAGGTGGTCGTCTGGACAATCGAAGGCCCGGCCGCCACGCGCGAGATGCTCGAAGCCCGTGTGGATGGCATCATTACCAGCCGACCAGACGTCGTCCGGGCCCTGCTCGACGCGCGCTAACGTCGCCGACAACGGCGGAACCACTGGCCGATGGGTCCGTTCTAACACACGTGCGGTGACGCGCCACGCTGCCGACCAAGTACCCGACAGGAGGACACGTTGAGGAAATTCCTACCAATTCTCGCGCTTACGGTGATGATCGCGGGCTTGCTGCCGTCGAGTGGGTCCGCCCAGCTCGTGGTCACCAGCCCCGACTACGGCGCCAGCGTCTTTGCGTTCGGGCATCCCGAGACGACCGTGCGGGACCTGGGGCTCATGGCCAACGCGGGTCTCCGCTGGGCCCGCTTCGACATCCCGTGGCGCAGCGTCGAGGCGAGCTGTCGGAACTGCTTCGACTGGACTGACCTTGACCGAACGGTGGCCGCGGCGAGCGCGGCCGGACTCAAGATCATGGCTCGCGTCGATCGCCCACCGGAATGGGCGCGGCCGGTAACCGGGCTGGTCGACAACGGACCGCCAGACGACCCCGAGGCCTACGCCGACTTCGTCCAGCAAATCGCCCGACGCTACGCCCCCGGCTCGGCCAAGGGGACCATCAACGCAATCGCCGTCTGGAACGAGCCCAACCTGAACCGTGAATGGGGCGGCGCCATCATCGACCGCAACCAGGCGTCGCAGTACATGTACCTGCTCAAGCTGACGTACCAGCACATCAAGCAGATTTCGCCGGGTACGATCGTCGTCAGCGCCGGCCTCTCTCCGACCGGCACGAATGACGGCACCGCCCAGCCCGACGATGTCTATCTGGGCTGGCTGTATGAGGATGGCCTGGCACAGTCGTCCGACGTGATCGGGATGCACGGCGCCGGCTTCGGCTCCCCCCCGGACGCGGTGCCCGGGTCAAATCCGGTCCTGCCGGGCCCCTGGAACTATTTCCGTCGAGTCGAGCAGCTTCAGGGCATCAAGGCCGCCTACGGCGATGGCGCCAAGCCGGTCTGGCTGCTCGAGTTCGGCTGGCCCGCGAACGAGGCGAACGTGGACGGCGTCGCGGTCGCCAACCCGCACCCCGAGTACAACTTCTACGCGGTCACGTCTGAGCAGCAGGCGAACTACATGGTCCAGGCGTACCAGTACGCGCGGACCAACTGGAGTGGGTGGATCGGGGTCATGTTCATCTGGAACATCGCCGATCCCACCTGGACCCCAGCGAACGAGCAGTTCTTCTGGAGCATCACGAACCCGAGCGGGTCGACGCGACTCGCCTACGATCGGCTCGCGGCCGCGCGCGCCAGCGGCGAGCTTCCCTGAGCATCCGTTCTTCGATACAGCGACGTTCGATCTGAGGGTGGGATAACCTCGTAGGGGTGATTGGCCAGACGCTTGCGGTTCGCACCAGCGGGCCGCGGGCGTCTGGTCAATCACCTCTACAGGCGTCTGCATCGGCACACGCGCGAGGCGCAGATGCCTGTCCCTTATACTTCCCGGGTGAATGACCCTTCGCCCTTCGGGCTGTCGACCTCCTGGAACGGCACTCGCCACCATCGGCCCGCCGATGTCGTAGCGGAGCATCGGCAGCTCGGCTTTCGCCGCCTCGAAGCGTACGCCCACTTCACGCCCGATCAGTTGCGTGAGCTGGGCCAGGCGGCGCGGGAAGCTGGCGTCGAGATCACCAGCCTCCACAGTCCCTGCCCGATTCCCGTCGACGACCAGGGAGGCCGAGCGCGCTGGGGCGACTGGCTTGCCTCGACCGTCGAGGCAGAGCGCACCTACGCCGTTGAGTGGGTCAAGCGCACGATCGACGCTGCCGCCGAGCTCGGGGCGCGCGGCATCGTGATTCACCTTGGCAATACCGGCGTCTTCTCGCGCCAGGGCGCGGTGTTCGAGAGCGTCGCCCGCCACGGTCGGGGGAGTGAACAGCACCGCGCGCTGGTCGCGCAGGCCTGGACGGAGCGAGAGAATCGCAAGGGCCCCCATCTCGAGGCCGGCCTGCGGAGCATCCGAGCCCTGGGCGAACACGCCCGGGGCACCTCTGTGTCGCTTGGCGTCGAGGCACGCGACGGCTACCACGAGATCCCGAGCCTGGACGAGGTCGCCGACGTCCTCACGGCCTGCGAAGGGCTGCCCGTGTACTACTGGCACGACGCCGGCCACGGCGCCAAGCTCGAATACGGCGGCTTCGTCGAACACGAGGAGTACCTCCGTCGTTACGGAGACCGCATGCTCGGCATGCACATTCACGACACCCGAGATCACCACGACCACCAGGCCCCGGGCCAGGCCGATACCGACTTCCAGATGCTGGCGCGCTACCTGCGGCCCGAGACGATCAAGACCCTGGAGCTGAACGCCAGGGTCACACCCGACCAGATCACGCGAGCCGTCGAGCTGCTCCACGAGGTCGGGGCCGACGCCGCGTGAGCCGGCCGGAGGAACGCCTCGACCAGGTCAAGGCGCGCGTCTGCGCCGCCGCCGACGCCCGCCGCGCTGACATCATCGGCGCCGGCCGAGCGATCTGGAACCGCCCGGAGATCGGCTTCAAGGAGCACGCGACGGCGGCCTTTATCGCCGACTCTCTGCGCTCGCTCGGGCTCGCGCCGGCCGAGGGGCTGGCGATCACCGGCGTCCGCGCAGACCTGCCGATGGCGGGGCAGGGTCCGACGATCGCGATTCTGGGTGAGCTCGACGGCTTACCGGTCCCTGACCATCCTCAGGCTGATCCGCACACCGGCGTAGCCCACGCCTGCGGACACAACACCCAGCTCGCCCACATGCTCGGGGTCGCAATGGCGCTCCAGGACGCCGAGGTCGCGAGCGAGCTGGCCGGCCGCGTCGCACTGATCGCGGTACCGGCCGAGGAGTACGTCGAGCTCGAGTGGCGGCGGGAGCAGATGCAGGCGGGGCGGATCGAATTCCTGGGCGGGAAACCCGAGCTGCTGCGACTCGGGCAACTCGACGACGTCGACATGGCGATGCTGGTTCACGCCACGACGACCCCTGAGGATCGGCAACTCTCGGTGCCCGCCTCGAGCAACGGGATGCTGGCAAAGCGGATCCGCTATCTCGGCCGCGCCGCCCACGCGGCAGTCGCGCCCCATCGCGCGGTCAACGCCCTCAACGCCGCGACCCTGGCCCTGGCGGCGATTCATTTTCAGCGCGAGACGTTCCGCGACGACGACAGCGTCCGAGTCCACCCGATCATCACCAGGGGCGGCGACTCGGTCAACGTCGTTCCGGCTGAGGTCCGTATCGAGACGTTCGTCCGAGGCAAGAGCCTCGAAGCCGTCCGTGACGCCGAAGCGAAGGTCGACCGATCGTTCCGAGCCGGCGCGATGGCGATCGGCGCGCGGGTCGAGATCGACACCCTGCCCGGCTACCTCCCGCTCGTTCAAGATCCCGGGCTGCTCGAGCTCTTCAAGGCCAACAGCGTCGCGCTGGTCGGACCGGATAACTGGGCTGATCGCGAGGCCACGAAGGCCTCCACCGACGCCGGCGACCTCTCCCACGTGATGCC
>JACCZL010000072.1 GCA_013695975.1 Chloroflexota bacterium | reverse complement strand
CCGCGCTCGATGACCACCATGCGCCAGATTCTCAGCCGAGCAGCTCTGCCCCATCCAGTTCCCGCTCGGGGAAGGCGAGCGGGGCGATTCGGTCGCCGCGCCCCACCGTCCACGCGGCGCGGTAGCCGCTCGGGGTGGGGTCGCGGGAGACCAGGATGGTGTCCGTATTGACGTCAGCGAGCCAAACCTCCGGGATGCCGCGGCGAGCGTAGAGCGGCAGCTTCTGCCGACGGTCAAAGTCGAGGGACGTATCAGCGACCTCGACGAGCAGGAAGATGTCTGCTGGCGTCGGGAGGGCAGCGGCGTAGAAGTCGGGGCGGGGTCTCACCAACGCCAGGTCGGGCTCCGGCTCATCGTGCTCGGCCAACCGAACAGGGCTCTGGACGAACACCAGGGCTACGTCACCGAAGCGTTGCTCAAATCGTTTGCTGAACCGGCCCACCACCGCGACGTGCCGGCTGCCGATGGGCGACATCTGGATGATCTCTCCGTCGATGAGCTCGACGCGGTCGTCCTCGGTCAGGATGCCGGCCCGGCCCATCCGCTCGTAGTCGTGCACGGTGAACCGGCGCTTGGTCGGCGTCAGGGTCATCGCGGGCCTCCCTCGACCATCATAGCCTGCCGGCGACTGCAGCCGTGGCCCGATGATCGGGACGGACGCCTGCCAAACGCTCGTTTGAGCCTATCTGAGCGTCTTGGGTGACCGTCCCCTCGCCCAGATCCAGCTCCATCGGCCTACGTGTGCCAAGCCTCGTCGTCGTAGGCGACCACGAAGGTGTCGCCGTCGATCTCCCCGCGCTCGATGGCCACCATGAACCTCGCCTCGGCTTCGACGAGACCGTACTTCTGCACGAGGCGCCGCACCTCCTCCCGGCTGACATGCCCGCGGATCGGTCTGCATGCCAGCAGGACAGCCACGCCCCCACACCTGCTGAGAAGAGCCTACGGCGCGGGGGTGGTGGGTGTTGAGCGATCCCCAGCAAGCACAGTATCGCCCTCTGCCGTCGGCGCCCAGTCCGCCAGGTCAACCGTCATCTGGGCGATATGCAGAAGATAGGAGACATCACTGCGTTCTTGAATTGTGAGTGGCGGCGCGACATCCGCGGCATGCTGAGCGACGAACTCGAGCGCCGCCTGATGCTGCCCAGAGCGCACCAACTCACCCACCTGACTGAGCAAACGGTTTGACCTCAGCGTCCTGTTCAGCCGAAAGGCTCCGGCGCTTGGGCTGGACACCCGTCCAAGCGCGGTCGCCCGTCGACGCTCTGGTGAACTTGCTTCCAGCGCCTGCCCGCGGCCGAACCCCCCGTTTCAGGGTTTCACCAGCTCGTCCCAATTTGCCGCCTGGTCGAGCTGTTGGGCGAGCGCTTCGAGTCGCTCCAGGTCCGTGATCGCTTCGAGCGCCGCGCGCGTCCTCGCGTCGGGCGGCCCAAACCGTGCCTTTCCAAGGCGGAGCAGGACCAGCCGAGCGCCCTGGACCAGTCCTCTGGCCTCGCCCCTGGCTTCTCCTCTGGCCTCTCCCTCACGCACAATTGCCTGATACGTCGCCGATTCCTGCATCGCTCGGACTCCTTCAAACATGGGAAGCAGCGTCTCGGGAGCGTAGCGCAACCCCGCCAGGATGTAGGTGCAGAGCCACAGCACGTCCCCTTCCGCCCCACTCGCCTCCCGATTCAACCGCTCGCCCACCGCCCGGACCACCGTGGGCACCTCGCTCAGCAGGACCGCGCCCAGTGGCGCCAGCGGCAGTGTCCCGAGGCCACCTGCCAGTAGCGTGTCCACGGGCTCCTCCCAGAGCCGTACGATCGTGTACACGAAGTCCAGATATTGTCGGTCACCGGGCAGCTTCCGGCGCACCAAGCCGGTCAGGCCCTGGCGGTCAGCCACCGGCCGGAGCAGCACAACCAGACTCTCGACATCTAGGCTGTGCTGCCCGGCTAGCAGCACATTGTACTCCAGCATCCGCTGGTCCAGTCTCGGATCGGGGTTGGCTTGGAGCTCGACGTGGACCAGCCAGGGCTCCACGGCGTCGATCCTCAGCACCTGGTCGGGTTGCCGGTTGATCATGGTCAGCGTGCTCTCGATGGGCACGACCGGGTCGCCAATCCGACGGTGCAGCAGCGTGGTCAACCATTGAGCGGGATAGCGGGCCAGGAGGTACTTGGTGCTCGTGTCGAACGGCTGTGCCATCAGCGGATTCCCGACCAGAACGCCGCTGCTACGCCTCTGACCCGTCGGGAGCCGCTTGTGGCAGTAGCGCTGCCCTCGTAGCTTCGCGGAGGCTGGCGGCCTGGACGAGCTCGATGCCGAGGCCGCGGAGGGCGTGGGCGGTCGGGGAGCGCGGGACGACGGCGCGCTCGAAGCCGAGCTTGGCCGCTTCGCGCAGGCGCAGCTCGAGCTGGCCGACGCTGCGGAGCTCGCCGGACAGGCCGACCTCGCCGGCCACGACGGTCCGCGGATCGATCGGGCGGTCGCGGACACTCGAGACGATCGCCAGGGCGACCGCCAGGTCGACCGCCGGCTCGTCGATCCGTAGGCCACCGACGACGTTGACGTAGAGGTCCTGGTCGTGGAGCGGCAGCCCGAGTCGCCGTGACAGCACCGCCGCGACCAACAGCAGGCGGTTGTACTCGATACCGTTGCCGGCCCGACGTGGGATCGCCAGCGACGTCCGACTGGCAAGCGCCTGAACCTCGACCAGCAGGGGACGGGTCCCCTCCATCGTGACCAGCACTGCCGAGCCGGTCGTGCCGTCGCCCCGCTCGGCCAGGAACTGGGCCGAGGGATTGGCGACTTCGATCATGCCGTCCTCGCCCATCTCGAAGACGCCGACCTCGTGGGTCGGGCCGAAGCGGTTCTTGGTGCTCCGCAACAAGCGATAAGTGTGATAGCGCTCGCCCTCGAGATAGAGCACCGTGTCGACCATGTGCTCGAGCACCTTCGGGCCGGCGATCGCCCCCTCCTTGGTGACGTGCCCAATCAGGAAGATCGACACCCCGCTATTCTTCGCCAGGTGCATCAGCCGCAGCGTACACTCGCGGAGCTGGCTCACGCTACCGGGCGAGGCCTCCAGCTCGCTGCTGTAGATGCTCTGGACCGAGTCGACGACGACCACCGTCGGCCCGGTGGACTCGATCGCCTCCATGACGCCGGCCAGGTCGGTGTCGCTCGCGAACAGCAGGTCGGGGGCATCCAGACCCAGGCGGCGGGCCCGCAGCGCGATCTGGGCCAGCGACTCCTCACCCGAAACGTAGAGGACGGGCCCGGCGCCGCGCGCCACCGCATCCGCGACCTGGACCAGCAAGGTGCTCTTGCCGACGCCGGGGTCGCCGCCGATCAAGATAAGCGAGCCGGGCACGATGCCGCCGCCGAGGACGCGGCTAAACTCGCCGATCGGCACGGCCAGGCGATCGAAGCTGATCGCCTCGATCTCGGCGAGTCGCACCGGTCGAGCGCTCCCCACCCCCGGCACAAGCCGCGCCCGCCCCCCGCCGTTGGCGCTCGCGGCCGGCCCACGCTCGACCCGCTCCTCGAGGGTGTTCCAGCCCTCGCACTCCGGACAGCGCCCCATCCAGCGCGGCGTCTTGGCGCCGCACTCGCGGCAGACGTACTGGGTGCGGGTCTTGGGCATAACGTGCGTAGGGGCGCGATTCATCGCGCCCACT
>JACCZL010000070.1 GCA_013695975.1 Chloroflexota bacterium | reverse complement strand
GCCGACGAGCGCGAGCGCTGCGCTCGGGCCGTAGGCGAGATCGACCTGGCGGCGATCCAGACGATCCACGCCTTCTGCGGCAGCTTGCTGCGGACCTACCCGCTGGAGGCCGGTCTGCCGCCCGGCTTCACCACACTCGACGAGATCGAGCAGGACGTCCTCTTCGACGACCGCTTCCGCGAGTGGTTCTGGACGACGGCCCTCCAGCCACCGGCGCGCGACGTCCTCCGGCGGGCGCTGCTGCTCGGCCTAACCCAGGACCACCTGCGAGAGCTTGCCCTGGCGCTCGAGCGGCAGCACGACCTGCTGACCGCCGAGACAGCCTGGCCGGCGCCCGAGCCCGGAGACGCCGTGGCAGCGGCGCACGACGCGGGTCGGGCGCTCGCCGACCTGGAGGCACTGCTAGGCTACGCCCTGGACGGGACGGAGGACCCGCTCGCCCGGAGTGTCCTCGGAGCTCAGGCCGGCGCGCGGCGGCTGCTCGACGCGGGGACGGTGGAGGAGGCACTGGCGGCGATGCGGAGACTCGGCAAGCTCGCGACGCCGGGCAACCAGAGGAGCTGGGGCCGGCTGCCGGACGGGCGCAACGCCTGCGCCGCGATCAAGGCCGCGCTCAACGAGGTCAACGGCGCGCTCGAGGCGGTCCTCGAAGGGCACCGCGCGGCAACCTTCGCGGCCATCCTCGGCCTCCTGCGCGACTTTACTCTGGCGAACGTCGCGGCGCGCAAAGCCGATGGTGTGGCCGGCTTCCAGGACCTGCTGGCCTGGGCGCGTGACCTCTTGCGTCACCACGCTGAGGTCCGCCGCCGCGCCCAGGAGCAGTATCGCCGGATCTTCGTCGACGAGTTCCAGGACACCGACCCGCTCCAGGCCGAGATCGCCTTCTACCTGGCGGCCGATCCCGACGCCTCGCTGCGCGCGGATTGGCGCGACATTCCGCTCATACCCGGCAAGCTGTTCATCGTCGGCGACCCGAAGCAGAGCATCTACCGCTTCCGCCGCGCCGACATCGCCGTTTACGACGGCCTGCTTCGGCGGCTCGGGGACGCGCAGGAGCGGCTGGTCCAGAACTTCCGCTCGGTGAGCCCCGTCATCGATTGGGTCAACCATCACTTCGCGGCCCAGATGCAGGAACGGGGGGGGATCCAGCCGCCGTACGTCGCGCTCGAGGCGCGCTGGGCCCCGTTCGAAGGCGCCGATCGGTGTGGCGTGTACCGGGTCGGGCAACCGAGCGAGGATAGCGCGGCGGCCGTGGCCGTGGCCGAGATGGAGACGCTCGCGGCGCTCGCGCGCACGGCCGTGTCCCAGTGCTGGCAAGTGTCGGAGCGCGGCCCGAACGACTCGCGGACCCTGCGCGACGCTCGCTACCGAGACGTCGCGATCCTGATGCCGGCCCGCACCCACCTGCGCCGCCTCGAGCGGTCACTCGAGGAGGCCGGCGTCCCCTACCGCGTCGAGAGCGGCAGGCTGGTCCTGGCAACCCAGGAGGTTCGCGACCTGCTGGCCGGCTTGCGGGCCGTCGAGGACCCCTCCGACCAGGTCGCACTGGTCGGCGCGCTCCGCTCGCCGGCCTACGGCTGCTCGGATCCCGACCTCCTGCGCTGGGTCGAGGGTGGCGGTCGGCTCAGCCACGAGAGCCCCGGCGACGGACCGAGTGGGCCGGTCAACGAGGCGCTCATCAGCCTGGCAGCCTTCCACGCCCGGCGGCACGTCCTCTCGCCGCCGGCGCTGATCGAGGCGTACATTGGCGACCGCCTGCTGGTGGCCGCCGCCTTCGGCGAGCCGCGGCCGCGCGAGTCCTGGCGACGGCTGCGCTACGTCGTCTCGCGCGCCCGCCAATTCACCGCAACCGGCCGCCACACCCTCCGAGCCTTCCTGGACTGGATCGAGGGCCTCGAGCGGGCCGAGGCGCGCGACGTCGAGAGCGCCGAGGCCGAACCCGACGAGGACGCCGTCCGCATCCTGACGATCCACAAGTCCAAGGGGCTCGAGTTCCCGATCGTCCTGTTGGCCGGACTCGGCGCGGCGCGGGGTGGGCGCAGCCAGTCAGTCG
The DNA here is from genome assembly GCA_013695975.1 of Chloroflexota bacterium. Classification (GTDB taxonomy): domain Bacteria; phylum Chloroflexota; class UBA6077; order UBA6077; family JACCZL01; genus JACCZL01. The sequence continues at coordinate 4,220 of JACCZL010000070.1, read as the reverse complement.
AGGTGATCCCCGATCGGACGAACGGCGCCCTGGCCTGCCGGGCCGGCCCGGCAGGCCAGGCGTGGCGCACGGCCGACTTCGAGACCGCCCAGCTTCACGAGCGGGCGATGGAGGAGGCCGAGTCGGTCCGACTGCTGTACGTGGCCGCCACGCGCGCCCGCGACCACCTGGTCATCAGCCTCTACCGGACGGCGCGCGCGACCACGAGCGCGGCCGCCCTGATCACGGACCACCTCCACGGCGCCGAGGGCCTCTGCACCGAGATCGCGCCGGTCCGATCCCGGCCGATCGAACCGCCCGTGATCGACTATGCCCGTTCCGACGCGGCATCCGGCTGGGGAACCGCCGAGTTCGAGGAGACCTGGCTGGCCCACCGGCAGGAGCTGGTCTGCCGACTCGCCGCGCCCGCGGTGGTCGCGGACAACGGCTTGGAGGACGAATTGTGGCTGCTCGACGACGAGCGGCCCGACGGCGACGAGTCCTCCGCCGCTCGCCGAGACGTCGCCCGCGCCGTCCGCACTCTCCTGAGGCGGGCGAACGGGACCACCCTGCCGACGACGGACGCCGACCCAACGGTCATCGCCCTCGCCCGAGCGATCCTCTCGAGCGACGGGTACACCACCGCTCGCGCAAACCCGAGGTGCCGCGACAACGTCCCGCTGCTGGGGACGATCGACGGCGTCCTGCTCGATCTGACGGCCGACCTGCTCTACGAGACGCCCGACGGTACCGTGCTGGTCGGCTACGACCTCTACCCTGTTGACGCCGGGGTCGCTGAAGCCGGTCAGGTCGTGGGCGACGCTGTGTCGAGGGGTCGCGAGAGGGCTGAGTACCTCGCACTGGCATTCCTCGCCGCGACCGGACAGGTTGCACATTCGGTAGAAGTCATCCGCGCGACTGACGGCCAGACAATCAGATTGGAAGGCGTCCACCAGCTCATGGCGGAAGCACGAGCCGGTTTGCTCGAGGCCGCCAGGTGAGTTCCCACCCCGGCACCAGGGTGGTCCGTTAGGGGAAGGACATCGCTCGGGACAGCCGAAGAGAATAAGCACTCACAGGAGGTGAAGCATGGCAAGGGCGACATCGAGCGGCAAGTGCATCTTCTGCGGCGGAACGGTCGGGAAGTCGGCCATGACCCGGCACCTGACGACCTGCAAGCTCAGGCCACCCGAACCGGCGCAGGCGTTGAGCCGCCGGCGCCGGCCGACGCAACTGTACCACCTCGTCGTCAGCAGCCGGTACGCGCCGATGTACTGGCTACACCTCGAAGCCGCCTCGAACGCCACGCTCGATGACCTGGACGACTTCCTCCGCCGGACCTGGCTCGAATGCTGTGGGCATCTGAGCGCCTTTCGGCTCGGCGGCCGCGCGTTTTCGTCCAGCGGGGCGGACTGGAGCTGGGGTGACGACCAAGACCTGGACGCCAGGCTGGGCGAGCTACTCGCACCCGGGGTGACGCTCTCCTACGAGTACGACTTCGGCACCACCACCGATCTCGTCGTCAAGGTGGTCGGCCAGCGCGACGGCCTGACGTCCGATCAGGAGATCACGCTGCTCGCCGGGAACCACCCGCCCGCGATCCCCTGCGAAAGCTGCGCGCAGGCCGCGGCACGGGTATGCACCCAGTGCGTCTTCGAGGGCGGCGGGTGGCTGTGCAAGGCGTGCGCCCGCAAGCACGCCTGTGGTCAGGACATGCTGCTGCCGGTCGTCAACTCGCCCCGCGTCGGGATGTGCGGCTACAACGGCCCGGGCCTGGCCATCTGATACCGCGCGGGGGCCGTTCGAGCGTGCTGCCGGTGAGCGTGCTCTGCGATCCCTCGCCACGCTCGGGATTCGGGGGCTTCAGCCCGCGGTCTCTGACCCCCGTGCCTGCCTCGCGTTGTCACGGGCTGATGGCGAGTGATGAAAGAGGTCGGCGTTGGGCCGATCAAACCGCGTCACCCGATGCGCAACGTTACCTGCCTCATCTGGTCACCCTGCTTAGATCAGCGACGTGCTCCCGTCGTGCGCCGCCTCGGGCCTGGCCTTGATGAGCTCGATCCTCTCCAGGAAGCAGTTCTCAGTGATCCAATGATTGGGGATCGCGCGCACTTGGTTGGTGTCGGGATAGCGCGGCTTCCACCACCTTTTCGCGAGGTCGGCGTACGTAGCACGGCAGAATTTGTTCCATCCACCTTGATAGCCGATCTGGGTCCGCAGCCGGCGTGCTTGGCGCCCCTGTACCTCCGCGATGACCGCATGCAGCGGCAGCCTGGATCCATCCCAATTCTGCACGCGTGCGGCGCCTGGGAGGACGTAGCGCGCCACAGCCCGTTCCAGGCGCTCGGTCACGTACTTGGGCGCGGGAAGCGACTTCGCGAGGCAGGCGATGTCCTGCCAGGTCACCACTGCGTCGGTGTCAAGCGGGATCAACCTTGGCACGATGGCGACGTGCCGATAGGCCCTCAGCGCAGGACGGGCGACGAAGAGACGCGCGATCTGTGCGCGCTGGGAGGCCATCTGGGTCGCCAACTTGTCGACGGTCCAGTTGCCAATGAACTTTGCCTCACAAACGAGCACCTCGTCCCCAAGTACGATCACCATGTCGGGAGCGTCCTTCTTTACCCGCTCGTCTGCTGGATCGTCATCCGGAGGTACTTGGTTTCCGGCGCGTAGGTCCCGGGCGATGTGAAACTCCGTGATCAACTCAAGGTAGTCACCGTCGAGTCGCTCTGGAAGGTGTGTTTCCTGCTCCTCCCGCGGGACGGCGTTCCCGTCAGCATGGCGCTCCCAACTGGTTCGCTCATCTACGAGGCGGACGAACTCCCGCAGGCCGCGGAAGTCGTCGGGGAACAGAACCAGTGGCAGCAACGTGGCCGAAAAATTGCGTTCTGTCTGTACCAGGTCATCGAATCGGGACAGGCTCATTTTTCGGTCTCCTCCGGCGCGGCCCGCGCCAAGGCGCAGCGTGGGCTACAGTGCTAGCGGGCTTGCGCATGACATCGGGACGGCCGTGGGCCCCGAACGTCCCTGGGCTCTCCAACACGGGCACTCGGCCCGGCTGAGGTCCAGACAGCGAGGGGCGAACCGAGCTCAACAGGGGGCGTGCCGAGCGCGATCTGGAGCATCTCCTGGTAGGCGCGGGTAACTCTGAGAACGTCAACCTGTCAGCAACTGTTTGTCAGGATGGCCGATTTCACACTGGGATGACGTCCGGCCATCCAAGACATGCTTCAAACGTGCTTGACGGTCTGGGTTCGAGCCGAGCGCTCGAACAGGTAGGGGCGGTTCGCGAACCGCCCCTACAGAGGGCCCGAGTGTGGAGCTGAACCAGGCCAGTTTGAACCATGCGGAAGACGAGGGAGCTTCCGATCACGGTGCCAGTCGCGCCCGCCACTCGAAGCTCAAGCCAACACTTGGTGCAGCTCGACCAGGTGGCTCGTGGCGCGCGAGCGGGCGACGTAGAGCAGGACCCGAGCCTGGGCTGGATGGGCGTGCGCCAGCTCGGCGAGGATGACGACGGGTCGCTCCAACCCCTTGAAGCTGTGGATGGTCGAGACCTGCACCTGATTGTGGGCAGGGTCCGGGGACCACGTCAGGCGCAGGTTGCCGAGCGACAGGTCGTCGGTGAACGCGCTCCTGGCCTGGCGCCGCGGCGTCAACACCACGACGTCCCGTGGATCCACCTCCTCGTCGTGGATCAGCCGGTGGAGGACCTTGCGCACCTCGTTCAGCTCGGCCGCCCCGCTCGCAACCTCGATGCGCTCCACCGTCCGGCCTTCCGGGCCCTCGCAGGTTATCGGGATGCTGCCGTCGCATGCCGCGACGACCTCGCGGTGGATCGTTCGGGTGTTCCGGCAGTTCGTCGTCAACTGGTAGGGGGGATCGACGATCGGCCAGGCCCGCTCGCGTCGGTAGAGGTCCTGGTACTCGTCGAAGAAGATGTACAGCACGCCGTGCTCGGGGTCCTCGAGAAGCTCGAGGAGTGAGAGCCACCAGACGTCCTGGAAATCCTGGCCCTCGTCGACGACGATCGCGTCATAGCGAGGCCCGAGGCGGGTTGCCGCCTCGGAGAGCGCCGCCGGGAGCTGGGTCAAGAAGTAGTCGTCCGGCACCATCGCGGCGCCCTCGGCCAGGAGGTCGACGCCAGCTTCTCGGCCGAGGCGGTGGCACAGCTCGTGGAAGTGGACCACCTCGACGCCGGCAGCCGACGGGTCGGCGCTCAGGTCGGCCCGAACTCG
>JACCZL010000058.1 GCA_013695975.1 Chloroflexota bacterium | reverse complement strand
GAGCCACTAGAAGTCCGGCCGAAAAGTGGCACCTGGAGAAATCGGTGAAGCACCAGGGGTCTTGGTGCCCCACTTTGATGGATAATTCGACATGTCGAAGCGAAAATCAACCCCAAAGTGGGGCGCTTAGCGGGATTCCACCCCCCCCACCTCTGCAAATCGTGGCTTTTCGGCCGGACTTCTAGGGAGGAGGCGCCGAGCCGTGAAGGCGGGGGTCGAGGGCGGCGCTGAGGCCGTCGCCGACGAGGTTGGCGGCGACGACGGTCAGGGTGATCGCCAGGCCTGGAAAGACGGAGGTCCACCAGGCGATCCGGATCAGGGGCTGGGCGCTGTTGAGCATGTTGCCCCAGCTCGCGACGCTACGGTCGCCCAGACCAAGGAAGCTCAGGCCGGCCTCGACCAGGATGGCGCTCCCGATCTGGAGCGCGGTGTTGACGATGACCACCGGCAGGGCGTTCGGGAGGACGTGCCCGGCGAGGATCCGCCACTCGGAAACGCCGAGGGCGCGGGCGGCGAGCACGAAGTCGCGCCGGCGGAGTGAGAGGATCTGGGCGCGGAGGAGGCGGGCGGTCGAGGGCCAGAAGGTCAGGCCGAGGAGCAGGGTGATCACGCCGACGCTCGGGCCGAAGAGGGCCGCGACGAGCAGGGCGAGGAAGAAACGAGGGACGACCTGCACGAGCTCGGCCAGCCGCATCAGGGTGTCGTCGGCGACCCGGCCGAAGTAGCCGGCGACGCTGCCGACCAGCGTGCCGACGAGGCCCGAGGTCAGCGCGGCGACGAGGCCGACGAGCAACGACAGGCGACTGCCGTGGACGACGCCGGAGAAGACGTCGCGCCCCAGATCGTCGGTCCCGAGCCAGTGCCGTGCCGAAGGCGGCTGGAGTGGAGGGCCGCTGGCGCGAAAGGGGTCGCTCGGCGCGACGACCCCGGCCAGGACGGCCACGAGCCCGAGTGAGCCGAGCAGGATCAGGCCCAGCAGCGCGGGCCGCCGCCGGCGGAATCGAGCCCATACGCCGGGCTGGGCGCTGCGAGTCGGGCGGCTGGAGTCCTTGCCTCGAAACGCTGGGTCAAGCGAAGCATCCCCTGGTGTCGACAGGATTCTTCGCCCGCTCAGCATGACACCGACGGTGCAAACACCGTCGCAGATGATGGTGGGCCGCGCAACGGCGCGAGCGGTGACTGGGCGCTCCTCATCGATATCTGACGCGGGGGTCGAGCCGGGTGTAGACGAGATCGGTCAGGAGATTGGCCAGGACCACGCTGGTCGAGACGACCAGGAAGATCGCCATCAGCAGCGGGTAGTCTCGGGCGAGGGTAGCGTCGTAGAGGAGGCGCCCGAGGCCCGGCCAGGCGAAGATGATCTCGGTCAGGACGGCGCCGGTGAGGAGGGTCCCGACGTGGCCGCCGACGACGGTGACCACCGGCAGGAGGGCATTGCGGAGGGCGTGTCGGTACAGGACGGCATTGGACCCGAGGCCCTTGGCGCGGGCGGTCCGCACGAACTCTTCGGCGAGGGACTCGCGCAGTCCCGCGCGTGTCAGTCGGGCGACCAGCGCGAGCTGTAAGAGGCCAAGTGTGGCGGCCGGCAAGACCAGGTGCCAGAGGACGTCGAGGGCGTAGCGGAGTCCGGTCTGGCCGCCGCGGGCCGTCGACATGCCCTGGACAGGAAAGAGACCGAGCCCGGCCGCGAAGACGATGATCAGGATCTGGCCCAGCCAGAAGGCCGGCATCGAGTAGCCGATCAGCGTGCCGGCGGAGATCAGATGGTCCAGCGGACCTTCAGCCCGCCGCGCCGCCAGGACGCCGAGCCAGACGCCCAGCAGGGTCGCCAGCGTCAGCCCGGACAGCATCAGGAGGAGGGTGGCCGGAATGCGTCCGAGGACAACCTGGAAGACCGGCTGAGAGTAGGCGAAGGAGTAGCCGAACTCGCCGCGGGCGGCGTTGAGGAGGTAGCGCCCGAGCTGTTCCGGCAGCGGCCGATCGAGCCCAAACCTGGCTCGCATCTCGGCGTAGTAAGCGGCATCGCCGGACTGGCCGGCCAGGATGTAGATCGGATCGCCGGGCGCGGCGTGGATCAGGAAGAAGTTGAGGACCAGCAGCCCGCACAGGAGCGGAACGGCCTGGGCGAGCCGCTGGAGAGCGTAGATCCTATCGTCCCTTCTCCCACCAGGCGCGCTCGGCGAGGTTGCCGCTCCAGATCGCGAGGTCGTGGTACTCGGACTTGAAGGCGCGGACCTGGTCGCTCTCGGTCAGCCACCAGTAAGGAACTTCGCGGACCAGGATGTCCTGGATCTCCGCGTAATGGCGAGCCCGCTGCGGACGGTCGACCGTGCTGGCAGACTGGGCGAACAGATCGTCGACCCGCGGGTTCGCGTAGGCGGCGCCATTCGCGAACGGGATCGGCTTAATGTTGCTGCTGACGTAGGCGCGGGTCACGCCGATCTCGGGGTCGGGGCCGTTGCAATAGGAGCCGATCCCCAGGTCGAACTCCTGTCGGACGAAGACCGTCTCGTTGGCGGCGTTGACTTCGAGCGGCTTGAGGGTCAGGTCGACCCCGACCTCGGCCAGGTTCTGGCGCATGACCTCGCCCTGCCTGGCGAACGAGGTGGCGTGCGGAAAGTCGACGCTGAACCTCGCGCCGCCGCCCGCGCGCGGGAAGCCGGCCTGATCGAGGAGCTGGGCCGCCCTGGTGAGGTCGCGCTCGTACCTGGCGACATTCGGGTTGTGGGCCCAGGCCAGGCTGCTCGAGATGGGGCTGATCGCCACCCGGCCCTGGCCGAAGCGGACTTGCTCGAGGATCTGCTGGCGGTCGATCGCATGGGCGAGGGCCTGGCGCACCTCGAGCTTGTCGAACGGCGGCTTGCGGAGGTTGAAGATCAGCGTGTCCTGGCAGTTGGAGCCGCCCGAGCCGGCGCTGGTCGACGCGACGGTCACGCCTGGCGCGACCCTGAGCCGCGCCATGTCCGGGCCCGGCACCGACCAGAGATAGTCGACCTCGCCCTGCTCCAGGGCGAGGGTCGCGGTCGTCGGTTGCGGGATGATTCTGAAGACCAGCTCGTCCAGGTACGGCGTGCCCGGCTTAAAGTAGCGCTCGTTCTTGACCAGCCGTACCCGGTCGCCCTTCTGAAACTCGGCAAACTTGAACGGCCCAGTCCCGACTGGCTGCTGGTTCGCGGGGTGGTTCTGGACGTCGCTGCCCTCGTAGACGTGCTTCGGGAGGATCGGGGCTTCGACCACGTCCAGCCGCTGGAGGAGCGGGCCGTAGGGCTGCTTGAAGCGCATCACGACGGTGCTCGGATCGGGGGTATCGATCCCGTCGAGGACGGTCTCGAGCCCCGCCTTGGTGCGAGCGTGGTACTTGAGGAGGATCTCCTCGAACGTGAACTTGACGTCCGCCGACGAGAAGGGCCGGCCGTCGTGCCAGGTCACGCCGTTGACCAGCTTGAAGGTGTAGGTCTTGCCGTCGGGCGCGACGGTCCAGCTCGCGGCGAGGTCCGGCCGCGGGTTGAACTGCTCGTCGAGGAAGAGCAGACCGTTGTAGAGGTTGCCGGTCACCAGGTGGGTGCCGCCGGCGGTGGTGATGCCCGGGTTGAACTGGCCTGGATCGTTGCCCGTCGCGACGACGAGCGTCCCGCCCTGCTTGGCCTGGCTCGAGGGTTTCGAGGCCGCCTCAGTCGGCTTCGCGGCCGGGGCGTCGGTCGGCTTGGCCGTGGCGGGGGCGGATGTTGCCGCTGGCACGCTCGTCGGC
>JACCZL010000046.1 GCA_013695975.1 Chloroflexota bacterium | reverse complement strand
ACAGTTCGCGAGCGTCCTGGTGGCTGGCACCAAGGGCAAGGGCTCGATCGCGGCGATGCTCGAATCGATCGCCCGAGCTGCCGGTCACGCCACCGGCCTGTATACCCAGCCCCATCTCCATAGCTGGTGCGAGCGGACTCGCCTCGGCGACCGCTTCATCCGTTCGGATGAGGTCGTCGCCCTGGTCGGGCCGGTCCGTGCCGCTGTCGAGGGCCTGGCGCGGGATCATCCGGAGCTCGGCCCGCCCACGACCTTCGAGGTCGGCACGGCGCTGACGTTCCTCGCCTTCGCCCGCCACCACGTCCGGCTGGCGGTGGTCGAGGTCGGCGTCGGCGGGGCGCACGACGCGACCAATGTCCTGGAGCCGCTGCTCGTCGTCCTCGGCCCGATCGGCTTCGACCACATGGCGACGCTGGGTGGGTCGCTCGAGGCGATCGCCGCCGAAAAGGCCGGTATCATCCGCCAGGGCGGCCTCGCCATCGTCGGACGGCAGCCGCCGGAGGCCTGGGCAGTCGTCGCGCGGGTCGCCGAGGAGCGGGGGGCGCGCCTCGACGTGCTCGGCCAGGACTGGCGCTGGCGCCCCGAGGACGATCACCCGGCCAGCGGGCGCTTCGCGGTCGAGCGTGAGAACCCGCGCCTGCGCCTCGATCGCCTCGCCACCCCCCTGCTCGGTCGGCATCAGCGCGACAACGCGACCCTCGCCGTGGCCGCCGCCGTCGCCCTCGAGGCCCACGGCTTTGCGATCCCGCCGCGGGCGATCCGCGACGGCCTCGGGCAGGTCGAGTGGCCTGGTCGGCTCCAGGTCCTCCGCGAGCGCCCCCGGCTCGTCGTCGACGGGGCTCACAATCGCGATTCCGCCGTCCGCCTGGTCCAGGCCCTCCTGGAGTGCTTCGACTGGCGCCGGCTCCACCTGGTTCTCGGAATGTCCGAGGGCAAGGACGTCGAGGGCGTCCTCGACGCTCTCCTGCCGGCCTGCGACCGCCTGACCGTCACCCGCTCGCGCCACGAGCGTGCTTTCCCACCCAGAGCCCTCGCCACCGTGGCCCGCGCCCGCGGCGCTGCCCCCCGACTCGAGCCCGACGTCGCCCGAGCCCTGCGCCGGGCGCTCGCCGAGGCCGATCCCCGGGATCTCGTCTGCGTGACCGGCTCCCTCTTCGTCGTCGGCGAAGCGATCGAAGCCGCGAGGATGGACGCATGATGATGGACGATGCCCGACCCACGACGGGCGACGGGGATCCATCGTCCTTCGTCGATGGTCATGCGTCCATCATCTACCTCGACTGCTTCAGCGGGATCAGCGGCGACATGCTGCTCGGGGCGTTGCTCGATGCCGGGCTACCGCTCGCCACGCTCGAGGCGGGGCTGGCGCGTCTGCCGGTTGGTGGCTATCGACTCGTGGCCGAGCGGCGGACGTCCCACGGGGTCTCGGGGACGAAGCTCGACGTCCGCCTCGACGAGGGCGAGCGCCAGCCCGAGCGTGGCCTGGCCGACATCCTGCCGTTGCTCGACGGCAGCGGCCTCGATCCACCGGTCCGCGAGCGGGCCGCGTCGGTCTTTCGGCGCCTGGCCCGAGCCGAGGCCCACGTCCACGGCACGCCCGTCGAGGAAGTCCACTTCCACGAGGTCGGGGCCGTCGACGCGATCGTCGACATCGTCGGAGCGATGATCGGCCTGGAGGCGCTCGGCGTCGAGCGAGTGTACGCCTCGAGCCTTCCCCTCGCCCACGGCACGGTCCGCGCCAGGCACGGGCTGCTCCCGCTGCCCGCGCCGGCCACGCTCGAGCTGCTCGCCGAGGTCGGCGCTCCGACCCGCCCCGCCCCCGGCGATGGCGCGGGCGAGCTGGTCACGCCGACCGGCGCCGCGCTGCTGGCCGAGCTGGCGACCTGGGAGCAGCCGCCGATGCGTCTCCGCCGCGTCGGCTATGGCTTCGGCACGCGTGAGATCTTTCTGGAGCCGCCAAATGGCGGGGGCTGGCCAAATGCCCTCCGCCTCTGGCTCGGCGACCCCATCGGGGCTACCAGGCCCGCACCAGGCTCGGGTCAGAGCCTGCTCCGCGACGAGGTCGTGCTGATCGAGACGAATCTCGATGACGCCAGCCCCGAGCTCCTTGGCTACGCGATGGAGCGCCTGCTCGCGGCCGGCGCCCTCGACGTGTACTTCACCCCGATCCAGATGAAGAAGAACCGGCCCGGAACGCTGCTCGGAGTGGTCGCCCCGCCGCCGCGAGCGGAGGCCCTGGCCGAGCTGATTCTGACCGAGACGACCTCGCTCGGCGTGCGCTTACGCCCGACCGCCCGCCTGATCGCCGAGCGCACCGACGCCACCGTCGACACCGAGCTCGGCCCAATCCAGGTCAAGCTGAAGCGACTCGGCCGCCGCACCGTCGCCGCCCCCGAATACGAGGACTGCGCCCGCCTGGCCCGCCAGCACGACCTCCCCCTGGCCGACGTCTACCGCCTCGTGCTCGCGGCAGCCCCCCCGGCACGGTAGGAGAGAGCACCCGGTTACGCCTCTACCGGATGATGCCCGTCAGCAATCCCAGCCCGCCGGTAATGGCCCCGATGACGATGGTGATCAGCATCAACGCCAGCCAACCGACAAGGGCGGTCAGGACCGCCTTGCCGGTGGTCACGTCGAGGGCCTGGCGAATCGCCACGATCCCCGCCACCAGGCTCAAGACGGCGCCCGCGAATCCGAGCACGCCGCCCAGGAAGGGGATGAAGCCGAGGATCCCGAGCACGCCGGGCGTCTGGGCGAACCCGAGCGTTCGCAGCAGCTCGCCCGGCGTCGCCGTCCCGTGGAACATGCTCGTCCCGATCCAGTAGGTGATGTACGACCAGATCACCCAGCCGACGAAAGCCCCGATCAGGGCGCCGACGAGCGCGCCGATCGCGTTCCCACCGCCAGGCGTGTTGGCTGCCCTGATCCCGCTCCCGATTCCCTGACAGACCGCGACGATCGCGACCACCGTTGCAGCCTGACTGGTCAGCGAGCGGTCCGCTTCGACCTCTTCGTACAGGTTCGAGTCGAGCCGCGCCGCGCGCATCATGCGTTCGAACAGCATCCTGATACCTCCTCATATACTGACGATGGACCGTGTTTCGCTGTCGTCCATCGTTCCTCATCTATCGTCCAGCCCTCAGCGCCGATCGAGCGTTCTCGCCGCCTGCTCGCTGGCCTCGTTGATCTGTTGACGGAGGCGCCGAATCTGGACTCCGAGCTCCTGCTCAGCCGCCTCGAGCGCCCCGTCGCCTTCCAGCCGAGCCTGCTCGGCGAGCAGGTCGTTCAACTCAGTCTTGGCCGCCTCGATGCGCTTGGTGAGCTGGAGCGACTCTAGCTCACGCTCGGCCCGCGCCCGGACCAGGCCCAGGTCGCGGAGGGTGCCCTCGACCGCGGCGAGGCGTTGCTGGACTTCGCTCATCAAGCCCAGCGACCCGTCAATTGATCCATCTCCGTAGACGCTGTAGTCGACCGCCTTGCGAAGCTGGTCGCGAAACTGCTGGCGCATGGCCGCGAGCTGCTGCTCCTTCGCCAGCATGTCTGCGAGGAGGAGCCTGAGCTTGGTGATCGTGACGTCGATCTTCTGCACGGTCCACCTGACCTGCGCGATCTTCCGCCATTATACGAGCCGCGCCCGAGCGGGCAAACCGGGCGGCTACGTTGCCGCCGGTCCGAGGCGGTCCTACACTGACCGTACACGCACCATGGGAGGCCCAGCGTGGCTGAATCCGCCCCGCCCGCCAGGCCGAGCCTGACCCGCGTCTGGCTGCGGGCGATCCGCCCCTTCTCGTTTCCCGCCAGTATCGTGCCGGTCGCCGTCGGGGCCGCGTGCGCCGCCATCGCCGACAGCTTCTCGGCGGGGCTGACCCTCCTGACCCTGCTGGGGTGTCTGGCGCTCCAGGCCGGTACCAATCTGGCCAACGAGTTCTACGACTGGCGAACGGGCGCCGATCACCCCGGCTCGCTCGGCGCCAGCCGAGCGATCATGGCCGGCTGGCTCTCGCCGCGGGCGATCTTTCGCGCCGCCGTAGCCTGCTTCGTCGTCGGCTGCGCGGCCGGCCTGTTCCTGGTCGTGGTCGGCGGCTGGCCGATCCTGGTCCTGGGCCTGATCGGCGTGCCGCTCGCCTTCGGCTACACGGCCCCCCCGCTCAAGCTGGCCTACCGTGGGCTCGGCGAGGTCGCCGTCTTTTTCCTGATGGGCCCG
>JACCZL010000043.1 GCA_013695975.1 Chloroflexota bacterium | reverse complement strand
GTCAGCGATTCGAGGTAGTAGCTGCCGCCGAGCGGATCGACGGTGTTGGCGACCCCACTCTCGTGGGCAATGATCTGCTGGGTCCGGAGCGCGATCCGCGCGGCGTAGTCGGACGGCAGAGCAATCGCCTCGTCGAGCGAGTTGGTGTGGAGTGATTGAGTTCCACCGAGCACCGACGCAAGGGCCTGAATCGTCGTTCGGATGATGTTCAGCTCGGGCTGCTGCTCGAACAGGCTGACTCCAGCCGTCTGGGAGTGGAACCGCAGCCACCAGGAACGCGGGCTCTTGGCCCCAAAGTGTTCACGCATCAGCCGCGCCCAGATCCGGCGGGCGGCGCGGGCCTTGGCGATCTCCTCGAAGAAATCGTTGTGGAAGTCGAAGAAGAAGGAGAGCCGCGGCGCGAAGCTGTCGACGTCCAGCCCACGCTCGACGCACCACCTCACGTACTCTGCGCCATCGGCGAGCGTGAACGCCAACTCCTGGAGCGCATTCGCCCCTGCCTCGCGGATGTGGTAGCCGGAGATGCTGATCGTGTTCCACTTTGGAACGTGCTTGATGCCGAATTCGACCGTGTCGACCACCAGCCGCATCGACGGCTCCGGCGGGAAGATGTACTCGTTCTGGGCGGTGTACTCCTTGAGGATGTCGTTCTGAATCGTCCCCTGAAGCTGCTCCAGCGGGATGCCCCGCTTCTCGGCGATCACCAGGTACATCGCCCAGACCACGGCGGCCGGACTGGTGATCGTCATGGACGTCGAGACGTCGCCGATCGGGATACCGTCGAAGAGCAGCTCCATGTCGGCGAGCGACGAAATCGCGACGCCACAGGTCCCGTACTCGCCCATACCATTCGGATCGTCGGTGTCGTAGCCGTAGAGCGTCGGCATGTCGAAGGCGACCGACAGGCCGGTCTGGCCGTGCTCGAGGAGATACTTGAAGCGGGCGTTCGTCTCCTCGGCCGAGCCGAAGCCCGCGAACATCCGCATCGTCCAGAGCTTGCCTCGGTAGCCGGTCGGGTGGACGCCGCGGGTGAACGGGTACTCGCCTGGTAGCCCGAGGTCGCGCTGATGGTCCCAGTCGGTCAGATCGGTCGGATCGTAGAGCCGCGCGATCGGCTCACTGGAGGTGGTCATGAAGCGCGGCATTCGCTCGGGCGCGGCAGCCGCCTTCTCCTCCCAGGCCCTGCGCTTGAGCAGGACCTGCTCGTCGCCGCTCTTGCGGCGGGCGGCGCCGTTCCGGTTGACCCCGTTCCTGGCCGCCCCATTGCGCCCGTCAGCCATCTCGCACCCCGCCCCAAGGACCTTCTACGAAAACATCGTACCTTGCCAGTGGGTCAGTTGACACCCACGTCGGGCTTGGCGCGGTTCGGATGGGCTGGTGGCAGTGTTGGAGCTACTCCGTAAGCGGGACCGAGACTTCAGTCTCGCAGGATGTGGCGGGCGATCACCATGCGCTGGATCTCCGAAGTTCCCTCGTAGATCTCGGTGATCTTGGCGTCGCGGAAGTAGCGCTGGACGTCGTATTCGCGGCTGTAGCCGTAGCCACCGTGGATCTGGACGGCCTTGGTGGTCACCCACATCGCGGTCTCGGAGGCGTAGAGCTTCGCCATCGCCGCCTCCTTCGAGAAGGGCAGGCCACGATCCTTGAGCTGGGCGGCGCGGTAAGTTAGCAGGCGCGCACAGTCGATCCGCGTCGCCATGTCGGCCATCATCCACTGGAGGCCCTGGAAGTCGGCGATGCGGTGGCCGAACGCCTCGCGCTCCTTGGCGTAGGCGACCGCCGCGTCGAAGGCCGCCTGGGCGATACCGAGCGCCTGGGCCGCGATCCCGATCCGCCCGCCGTCGAGAGTGGTCATCGCAATCTTGAAGCCGTCGCCTTCTTCGCCGAGGCGATTCTCGACGGGGACGCGACAGTCCTCGAGGAAGACCTGCGTCGTCGACGAGGCGCGGATCCCGAGCTTCCGCTCCTTGGCGCCGGCCCGCAGTCCCGGCCGATCGGCCTCGATCAGGAACGCACCGATGCGACCACCGTGCGGGTCGGTGGCGGCGTAAACGAGGTAGAGCCCGGCGACGCCGCCGTTGGTGATCCAGTTCTTGGTGCCGTTGAGGATGTAGTGGTCGCCATCGCGCTCGGCGCGGGTCTCCATGTTGCGGGCATCGCTGCCAGAGCGCGGCTCGCTCAGGCAGTAGGATCCGACGATGTCGGCGCGGGTCAGGCGCGGCAGGAAGCGCTCACGCTGCTCGTCGGTGCCGAACTTGTAGATCGGCTCGCAGACCAGCGAGACGTTGACCGTCAGGACGACCGAGTGGGCGGCACAGGCGCGCGCGACCTCCTCCATCGCCAGGGCGTACTCGATGGCGCCCGCGCCGGCTCCGCCGTACTCCGTGGGTACGGTCAGCCCCATCAGCCCCAGCTCGCCCATCTTGCGGACGTTCTCGGCCGGGTAGGTCTCAGCTTCATCATGCTCGGCCGCCACGGGTGCGATCTCCCGAGCCGCGAACTCGCGGACCGTCCGCCGGAATAACTCCTGGTCCTCAGTCAGCAAGAAGTTCATCCGCCACTCCTGGTCGCGGGTTTCGGGGGGGATGGGGCGCGGCACACACCGCCTCTACCGCGGGTGATGGTAGCACGGGGTCCGCGGGTGCCGGCTGCGTTAGCCGCGGAGCGGCGCGACCACAGCGGGATCGAAGCGACCGCTTCCGAGGGCTTGGAGATAGGCTGGCAGGGCGAAGGCGGCGCGGTGGAGCTCGGCGGTGTAGTAGCGGGTGCCCGGCGGGGCAGGACGTCGCGGCTCGCGCGGGTCGACCTGCTTGGACCCGATGGTGTAGCTCCAGAGGACGCCCGGATAGGCCGGGACGTGGCCCAGGTAGGTGGCCGCGATCGGGAACACGCTGCCGATTCGGGCTGCCGCCAGCCGCAGCTCGTCCGCCATCAGGAGTGGCGAGCCGCTCTGTATCGCGAGGATGCCGTTGGCGCTCAGGGCGGCTGCCGCGAGCTGGAAGAACGCCTCCGAGATCAGCTCGGCGGCCGGCCCGACCGGGTCGGTCGAATCGACCAGGATGACGTCGAAGGGCTCGTCGGCGTCGCGCAGGAAAGCGACGCCATCGCCGACCACCAGCGAGGCGCGGACGTCGGCGAAGGCGCCATCGGCAAGGGTGGGTAGCCACTCGCGGCACGCTCGGAGGACGAGCTCGTCGATCTCGACCTGGATCGCCCGCTCGACGTCGTGCAGCAAGACGTGGCGGAGGCAGCCGCCGTCGCCGCCGCCGATGACGAGGACGCGGCGGGGGCGTGGATGGGCGAGCATCGGGACGTGGACGAGCAGCTCGTGGTAGCAGAACTCGTCCGCCTCAGTGGTCTGGATCGCCCCGTCCAGGACGAGGGCCCGCCCGAAGGGGACGGTATCGAGAATTTCGACCCGCTGGTAGGCCGACTGGCCCGCCCAGAGGCGCCCGCGCAGCTCGATCCGCTGCTCGAAGCCACCCCTGGCGGGCTCGCCGAACCAGCGATCAGCCATCAGCGGCGAAACGGTCTCGGGACCGTTCCTAGCGGGCCAGGAGGGGCGGTTCTCGAACCGCCCCTGCCGCGACCACCTCGCCGGGGCCTTCGATGAGAATGCCTCGGTTCATCTCGAGCAGTTGGACCCGTTCGGGAGCAAAGTGCGACCGGAGGACTGGTACGGCATCTTCGGGATTGCGCTGATCTCCACAGGTGAAGACATCCACGGCGGCGTAGCCCAGCTCCGGCCAGGTGTGGATGACGATGTGTGATTCTGAGACGATCGCGACACCAGTCACCCCGACCGGGCTGAACGGATGGACATTCAGGCTGAGGAGTGTCAGATTCAGCGCGTCGACGATCTCCCGTAAGGCGTTTTCCACCGCGAGCGTCGAGTTGAGGTTGCTACAGCCCCAGAGCTCGAGGACCAAGTGGCGACCGACACTCTTCATGTCCGCTACCTCCACCAGAGAACGACGGCCGCGACCGCGCAGCCGAACCGCTCGACGCGGTGCTCGGCAGCGCAGACGATCAGCCGCTCCAGCGGCAGGCCCCGCCGTGCGAAGCCTTCCTCGACCATGCCCGTGACGACGGACTCGGCGACGACGCGCGTCGTCGCCGAATGCTCAAAGATCATGCCATGGCTGTCCTTCCCAATCCCGATCCCGACGGCGGCGCAGATGCGTTCCCCAGCCGTGTCGCCCCGGATCTGGGCGTACACCGCGGGTACCAGCGAGCCCGGCCCGATCGCCGGCAGCCGCTCGAGCATCTGCGCACCCGGTGGGACGATGCTACTGACCTTGATCAGGTTAAGATTCCCGATCCCGGCCGCGAGCAGGGCGTTGTCGAAGGCGTTGAGCTCGGTGGCGCCCTCGGCGGACCCCGACGTGGTCCAGAGCACGTTGGGCGTGGGCCAGGCGCTCACGGCACCGCCCTTGCGTCCACGCAACCATCGAGCCCGCTCCGCTCCACCATTCGCAACCCCAGACTACCCACGGATCGGTCCCTTCAGTCCCTCGAACGTTCCGAAAACAGACAACGAAAAAGCACCACCCCAAGGCGGCCCCACCCGGAAATGGCTCCGGGCAGCACTGGCGGTCAGCCGGCCCCAGCAAATGGTGCTGGTATGCGCTTATCCGAGTGGACTTCCGCGGTGTACCAAACCTCAGTCGCACGGACAGCGTTCGGAGTATAGCATGAGGCGTGCCGGCCGTCACAGAACGGGTGGCGCGGCCGCCTCGCCCTCGGACTCGGGTGTGGCGCGGCTCGTTCCCAGGGCGAGGCGGCGAGCGAAGGTCAGAAAACCGGTGTGGGCGATCATCTGCTGGACCGGACGGACCGCCCGCCCCTTGAGCTGCCAGGGGCGGTAGCTTGCCTCGAGCACTTCGATCTGGCCGAAGCCGCCCGAGCCTTCGAGCGCCTCGTGCGTCTGCTGGACCTGGACGATCGACGGACTGTAGAACGCCGCGATCCCGCCCGAGCGAAGCGCTCCAAGGGCGTGCGGCACGACCCGCCACGGCTCCGGCAGGTCGAGCACCAGCCGATCGAGGTCGGTCTCGTCGATCCCTTCGTAGATGTCCCGCTCGCGGATGAGCAGGTTGGCGGGTGGCTCGCCGAATCCGTGGATGTTCTGGAGGGCCGGCGGGATGAAGTCACCGCGGGACTCGTAGACGACGACCTGGCCGTTGGCACCGACCGCGCGCAGCAAGGCCAGCGTGAGCGCGCCAGAGCCGAGCCCGGATTCGAGCACGGTCGCGCCAGGGTAGACATCGGCCCAGACGAGGATCATGCCGACGTCCTTCGGATAGACGATCGCGCTCTGGCGCGGCATCTCGAGGACGTAGTCGGCCAGGCGCGGCCGAACGGCGACGTAGGCGACGCGGCTCGAGGTGCGCACCACCACGCCCTCGTCCTCGCCGATCAAGCGATCGTGCTCGAGGTACCCCTGGTGGCCGTGGAGCCGACCCCCCGCCCGCAATCGCACGAGGCGGCGGTTACCGGCCCGATCCAGCAGCAGGACAGTCTCACCCTCCACGAACGGACGCGCTGCCACGCTCGAAGGGTACCAGCCGACTTTCAGCGCCTGCCAAAGCAGATCGAGCCCCCTCAGGAGGGCCGCTGTTATACTCTTGGCGTCGACCGAGGCGCGGGATCAATCGGCAGGGGCGGAGCCATGGGCAAGTTCCACATCTGGACGATCGGGTGCCAGATGAACACGTCGGATGCTCGGCGACTTGGGGATGGGCTCGAGGCGCAGGGGTTCGAGGAGACGGCGAGTCGGGGCTCGGCCGATCTGCTTGTCCTGTACTCCTGCATGGTCCGCCAGCACGCCGAGGACAAGGTCCGCAATCAGCTCGCCGAGCTGCGGCGCCTCAAGCAGCAGAAGCCGGCCACGCGGATCGCGGTCGCCGGCTGCGTCGGCGACGTCGACGCCTGGCAGCGGCAGTACCCGTTCGTCGACTTCTTCCTGGCGCCGGGCCAGGACCTGACCGTCCGCGACCGCCTGGCCGACCTGGTCGAGCTGGATCAGTACTATCGGATCGAGCCGCCCGACGCGGCGCGCGCCCCGCGCATCTCCGAGGGGATCACGATCCACCAGGGCTGCAACCGCAACTGCACGTTCTGCATCGTCCCCTCGACCCGCGGTCGCGAGCGCTCGCGGGCCCCTGAGGAGATTCTGGGAGAGGTCCGTGACCTGGTCCGACGCGGCACTCGCGAGGTCGTCCTGCTGAGCCAGATCGTCGAGCGGTACGGGCGCGATCTCCGTCCGCGGATCAGCCTCGCCCAGCTCCTGCATCGTCTGAACGACGAGGTAGCGGGGCTCGAGCGGATTCGCTTCCTGACGTCCTACCCCGGCGACTTCCACGCCGAGCTGATCGAGGCGGTGGCGACCCTGCCACGGGTCTGCGAGGACATCAACCTGCCCCTCCAGTCGGGCGACGACGAGATGCTCCGCGAGATGCGTCGTGGCTACACGGTGGGGCTGTACAAGGACCTCGTCGGCAGGATCCGCGAGCGCGTGCCGCGGCTGGGCATCTCGACTGACATCATCGTGGGCTTCCCGGGTGAAACCGAGGCCCAGTTCGAGAACACTCTCGCGGCCCTCGCCGAGATCCGCTTCGACGTCGTCCACGTCGCGGCCTACTCGCCGCGTCCGGGCACGCCCGCGGCAATCTACCCCGACCAGCTCCCGCTCGAGGAGAAAAAGCGACGGCTCCACGCCGTCGAGGCCCTCCAGAAGGGGGTCGCGGAGTCGATCAACGCCCCGCTGCTGGGTCGGACGGTCGAGGTCCTGGTCGAGGGTGAGGCGAAGGGCAAGTGGTACGGCCGCACCCGGACGAACAAGCTCGTCCACGTGGCGTCATCGGAACCGCTGGCCGGCCGTCTGGTCGACGTCCGCGTCACCCAGACGAGCGCCTGGTCGCTGCAGGGTGAGCTACTCGTCCCCGCCGCGGTCTGACCAGCAACACGCGATCTTGCGGGGTCGTCGACTGGGCGGCAGGGTCAGCTCCAGGCGTCGGTCGAGAGCACGAAGGTCACCGGCCCCTGGTTGGTCAGCTCGACGTCCATCATCGCCCCGAATCGACCGCTCCCGACCGTGAAGCCGCGCTGGCGCAGGAGCTCGCACACGCGCTCGACGAGCGGCTCGGCGCGGTCTGGCGAGGCCGCGCGACTGAAGCCGGGGCGACGGCCACGGAGGTCGGCGTAGAGAGTAAACTGGCTCACGACCAGCATCTCGGCGCCCGCGTCGGCCGCGGCGAGGTTCATCTTCCCTTCCGGGTCATCGAACGCTCGCAAGCCGGCGATCCGGTCGACGAGCCCGGCCGCGGTTTGCTCATCATCCTCGGGGCCGACCCCGAGCAAGATGGTCCAGCCCATACCGATCGAGCCGACCTCCTGCCCCTCCACGAAAACTCGGGCGTGGCTGACCCGCTGCAAGACGGCGCGCATCGCCGACCCGGTCGTCTAACGTTCGGCCAGGCGGTCGCGCCTCGCCCGACACCCGGCCGATCGGCAGCTCACTCCGACTTGGCGCTGCCGGCGCCGGCGGTCGCCTTGGTGGCGCTGCCGGGCGAGGTATCGGACTTGCTGGCCGCCGGCTTCTCTCCGTCGCTCTTTGAGTCGCTCGCGGACGTCTTCGACGTGTCCGACGTGGAGGTGGAGGCCTCGCCACTCTCGGTCTTGTCTCCACCCTTGTCGTCTGAGTCCTTGGCCGCCGCGCCGTTGCTAGCACGATAGTCGGTGTTGTAGAAGCCGCTTCCCTTGAAGACGATGCCGACTGGATGCAGCACCTTGCGTAGCTCACCGCCACACTGTTGGCAGGTCGTCAACGCGTCCTCGCTGAAGCTCTGGCGCTTCTCGAGCACGTTCTCGCACGCCTGGCAACGATAGGTGTAGATTGGCAACGGTGGCCTCCTCCCGTCGGGTCTGGCGAAGACACAAAAAATGACCAGCTCGCAAGCTGATCACGCCTGGTCGCCAGGCGACAGTATACCAGAAGTGCCGACACCCATTTGGAGGGGCTTCGGGCGGGTGGCCCGACCGGCCCTCGGACGCTACCATCGGAGCACTCGAAGGAGGTATCGACCATGGCGGGGGACCCGCGAGCAGACGAGGGGCTGCGGCGCCTACGCACCGAGGGCGATGCCCTGGCCGGCGAGCTGCGGACGCTGGCGCCCGAGGACTGGGACCATTCCACCAACTGCGATCCGTGGACCGTGCGCTTACTGGTCGGGCACGCCGTGCGCGCCTGCGAATCGTATCTCACCAGTGTCGAGCGCGGGCTCCGAGGCGAGCTCGAACCGGCCTTTACCCGCGAGCAGCGGGTCGCGCGGATGCACGAGATCGCGGCCCAGGAGCCGGCCTGCATCGTGGCCGACCTGCACGTGGTCCTCGACCGCTTCGAGCAGGGGTTTGGCTCGCTCCGGCCCGAACAGCTCGACACGCGTGCCGCCCACG
>JACCZL010000029.1 GCA_013695975.1 Chloroflexota bacterium | reverse complement strand
GAGGGGTACCTGGTGCGCTTCGATGGCTTCAAGAAAGCCTACTGGGAGTGGCGCGAGGTCCCCGAGGTCCGCCGCGAGTTCCCGTCGGGCCAGGCCGAGGCGGCCTGCCGATACTTCAATTACCTGGCGCTGTCGCCGGGCTATCAGGGCTCGACGCGGGTCGACCTCGAGGGCGAGGCCCACTGAGCCGGTCTACTGCGTCCGGTCCCGCCATTCGAGCAGCCGCTCGATCGGGGCCAGGTCGAAGGGGGCGCCGAGGCGGCAGATCAGGTGGGTCGCACCGGCCTCGACGAAGGGGTCGAGGCGGCCAACGTCCTCCGCGCCGATTGAGGCCGTGCGTTCGATCGCGGCGGGGTCCCGCCCCACCTCTCGACACCAGTCGTCGAGGATCCGGTTCTTGCGGTCCCACTGCTCCGCGGGGCCGAAGCCGTTCCAGAGGTCGGCGTGCTGCGCGGTGATCCGCAAGGTAACCTTTTCACCCCCACCCCCGATCAGGATCGGGACCGTCCCGCGCAGCGGCTTCGGCTCGTCCCGCTCCCAGCGAGCCTTGATCACCTCGAGGCCACGCTCGAGGTTCTTCAGGCGCTGCCCGGGCGTCCCGAAATCGTAGCCGTATTCGTCGTAGTCCCGCTGGAACCAACCTGCCCCGACCCCGAGGATCAGCCGCCCACCTGTGGCGTGATCGAGCGTCTTGACCATGGTCGCCAGCAAGGCCGGGTTGCGATAGCTCATGCAAAGGACCAGGCAGCCGACCCGGGCCCGCTGAGTCTCGGCCCCCAGGGTGACCAGCGTCGTCCAACCCTCGAAGTGCGGGCCGTTCGGCTCGCCGTAGAGCGGGAAGAAGTGGTCCCAGTTCCAGATGGAGTCGACCCCCATCTCGTCCAGGCGAAGCCAGACCTCCCGGTACCGCTCATAGGTCGTCTGCTGCGGATGGACCTGAACGCCGATCTTGATCGCGGGCATGCTTGCTCCCTGCCACTGGTTGGGGTATCCCCTCGTCCCACGATACCCTGAGCTGGCCCCATCCTTCCATCCCGGCAAGCTCAGCGCGATGGGCCGGTGAAGGGGTGGGGCGTGTCCCCATGCTGGTTCAGGACGGGGACAAGCCTCGCCCCTACCGGCTACACTTGCCCGAGGTGTGCGTGCCGCCGTCCCCCACCCTGAGCGAGAGCCTGGCGACCTGGGCTGTCGCCGTGCGCTATCAATCGTTGCCGGCCGACGTCGCTCAACGGACGCAAGACGCCACGCTCGACCTGCTCGGGGTGGCGCTGGCTGGGGTGGCGACGCCGGCCGCGCGGATCATCCGTGGGCTTGCGCTCGAGGCGGGCGGCCGGCCTGAGGCTACGGTGCTGGGCTCGCGAGAGCGGCTGCCCGCTTGCCAGGCGGCGCTCGCGAACGGGACCGCCGCGCACGGGATCGATCTGGACGACGGGCACCGCCTGGCCGCCGGTCACCCGGGTGTCACCGTGATCGCAGCCGCGCTCGCCGCGGCCGAGGTCGACAACGCGACCGGCGCCGACTTCCTGGTCGCCGTAGCGGCCGGTTACGAGGTGTTCATCCGTCTGGCGAGCTTCATGAATCCGGCCCACCTCAGGCGCGGCTTCCACACTACCGGCACGGTCGGCCCGCTGGGGGCGGCGACGGCGGCCGGGCTGCTGCTCGGGCTCGACGCGACCAGGCTGGCCCACGCCCTCGGGGCGGCCGCGTCGCAGGGGGCTGGGCTGCTCCAGGTGCTGCACGAGGGAGCGATGCTCAAACCGCTCCACGCCGGCCGTGCCGCTCAGAGCGGTTTGCTGTCCGCCCAGTACGCCGCGCGGGGCGGCGAAGCCCCACGCCAGGCGCTCGACGGATCCGACGGCTACCTGCGCGCCCTATCCGGCTCTGAGGATGGTCCAGACCTGGCCGACCTCGGCCCGCCTCGGGCCATCCTGGGCGCCTACTATAAGCTCTACGCCGCCTGCCGCCACGTCCACCCGGCCGTCGACGCCGTGCTGGACCTCGTCGGCCGCGACGATCTCGTTCCAGCCCGGGTGGTCCAGGTCCACGTCCGCACCCACCAGGTGGCCGAGCGCCTGACCGGCCGACCCGGCCGCGTCGCCGATATTGGCGGGGCCCGCTTCAGTCTGCCCTTCGCCGTTGCGCTCGCTGCCCTGCGCGGCTCGGCCGGACCGGAGCAATTCACGCCGTCGGCGCTGGCCGACGAGGAGTTGTGGGGCTTCGCCGAGCGCGTCCGAGTCGTCGCCGACCCCGAGCTGACCGCCCGCTACCCCGCCGAGCGCGGCGCCATCGTCACGCTGCACCTGGCCGACGGCACGGAGCGGACGGCCCGAGTCGTCCATCCCCGCGGCGAGCCGGAGAACCCAGTATCGCGGCACGAGATCGCGAACAAGTTCCTGGCGAATGCCCGTCCAGTCCTCGGCGACGAGCGCGCCAAGCAGGTCGTAGCGCTCGTCCGCCGCTTGCCCGAGATTCCCGTCCGCGACCTGACCGCCGCTGTAGCCGTCCCCTCGAAGCGGCGAGCACGATCTTCCGGTATGTCCAGAGACATCTGACAAATTGGCGGCCCCTTGTCGGGGTGCTGCTCCCCCGCGCCCTCGGTGGTCAGGCTGTCGGCTGTGGTAATGAAGACCGCGGAAGGCAGCGCCCCTACGGTGTTCGGTCCGATTGCGACAGGCACGAGACATTCAAGTAGTGACGCCACGGTGACGCGGACCGCCGTAACCGATTCGGGCGCCGGTCGTTCACCGGAGCGATGGGCAGGCTTCTCTTGGCGGTCGTGCTCGCCGCGGTTCTCGTCGGACCGGCAAGCGCGGCCCCGCGACCGGCGCCGCGAGCGGCGCGGGGCGGGCAGATCGTGGACGCGCTCGGCCAGCCGATCTTCGTGCTGGGCGCCAACTACGAGGGGCCGGTCGACCGCGCCTGGCAGATGTGGGACGATGGGCTCTTCGACGCCCGCGCCATCGGCCGAGACTTCGACCGCGCTCGGGCGGCCGGCGTCGCGGTGCTCAGGATCTTCGTTCAGCGGTCCCTGGCTGATGACATCCGAGCGGGGCGCTGGACCAAGCTCGACCGCGTGCTCGATCTGGCCGATCAGCGCGGCCTCAGGCTGATCCTCACCTTCGCCGACTATACCGAGGTCGAGCTGGCGCGATTGGTCCAGATCGACGTGGCGGTAGCACGGCGCTACCGGGGTCGACCGACCATCTTCGCCTACGACCTCAAAAATGAGCCGCGCTTCGGCGACCTGGCGCTGGCCGAGTACCCACCGACGCTGTTCCCAACACTTCAGCACCCGCTGCTGGTGGCGGCGCTGGGCGAGACGGTGGCGCCCGAGGGCATCGCCGCCTACCGCGCGACGGACGAAGGGCGCCGCGACATCCCCCAGCGCTTCAGCGACGACCGAGCATACGTCTACGCGAACGTCCTGGCGGCCTACCGACGCTTCCTCCAGGATGCGCAAACCTGGGCGATCGCCAACGGCGCGACCTCGGTCCGCTACGCCGTGTCGCCGGACTCCGCCACCTGGGACCCGTTGAAGGGGGCACTCGACGAGACCTTCGCAGCGTGGATGAAGCCGCGCCTCGAGGCCCTGCGGGCAGCCGATCCCGAGCGCCTGATCACCGTCGGCCACGCCGACCCGATCCTCGCGAGTCTCTCGGCCAACGGCTGGCTCGACTACCGAACGATCCACCGCTACCCGCCCGCGACGAGCGAGGGTATCCGAGCCAGCATGGCCTTGCTCGACGACCTGCGCGCGGCCCTGCCCGACTCGCCGCTGGTGCTGGGGGAGTTCGGCTTCTCCAACGCGACCGTCGACGAGGAGACGAGCAGCGCCCTCGAGACCGAGATGGCGCGGGCCGCCTGCAACCACGGCGCGGCCGGGGCGCTCAAGTGGATGGTGAACGACTACCCGAAGGGGGCCAACCCCCGCGAGAACGCCTTCGGGATGTTTCGTGCCGACGGGTCGCCCAAGCCGATCGTCGGGGCGTTCCGCGCCCTCGAAGCGCTACGGCCGCTCGACCAGCCGCTGACGACCCACGAAGCCAGGCCGCCAGACTACGACCTCTGCGACGGCCACTTCTTTACCCAGACCAGCGGTACCCAGATTGGCGCCGCCGCGGACGCCGCCGGGGCCGGCTACTCGGTGACCAACGCCGACGGCATCCCCTTCTGGGACGCCTTTCAGCAGCTCGGCGGCGTCCCGAGTCTCGGCTACCCGATCGGCCGCCGCTTCCTCCTCGACGGCTGGGTTGTCCAGCCCCTCCAGCGTGGGACCCTCCGCTGGCGCCCAACCGACCAGCGGGTCGAGCTGCTCAGGTCCGGCGCGGGTGTCGCCGGCGCCCGCACGGCCATCGCGGTTCCCTCCGAGGCCCTCGCTTCCGAGCCAGCGCCGTGAAGCACGATCCGCAAGTGGGCCAGGGCACTCACACGGGGGTGCCCCTATGACAACGCCTGTCGTAGGG
>JACCZL010001023.1 GCA_013695975.1 Chloroflexota bacterium | reverse complement strand
GGCGCGTCGCTGTTCCTCCAGGCGCGGAGGAGCTGCGACGCCGTGATGCGCTCCAGCCCCTGGCCGCCCGAGGGGATCGGGTCGTTGAAGAGGAAGTCGTCGCCGTCCACCCCAGTCAGCACGAGGTAGTGGTCGTAATTGACTGCCGCCCATTCGCGGCCTGGCATCAGGCGGTAGCGGAGCTGGGGGATCACCGGGTGCCCGGCCCGCAAGTGCCGACGCACGTCGTCTAGCGTCCAGCGGCGGTAGCGCTGACCTTCCATCAGACCCTGCCCTTCGAGGCCGTACGTCTCAGCGACCCGTTGGATGACTTCCAGGAGAAAGCCGGTCGAGGGACCGGAGGTGCCCTGGAATCGGTGCGCCTGGCTGCGAAGCCGGTCCGTGGCCACGTTGATGCCGAACGAATCCAGAATCATCCCCAGGCTGGCCGGGCCGCAGTTCGCGCCGGCGGCTGGGCTGCCGTCGAGCTGGGTCCGGTACGGCATCCTCAGTCTGACTCGGTCCTCGCCGAATGCGAACGGCCGGTCCCAGGGACGTGGGCCGGTCAAGGGTCCGGCCGCGGCCAGCGCCGCGGCGTCAACCCAGGCCCGGATTCCCCCAGCCGGGTCGCTCGATCCCAGGCTGACCGGGACGCGACCGTTCTCGGCGGGCCCGAGCGGATCGAAGAAGGCCAGGCGAGGCACGCTGGTCAGCGCCGCCGCGCCACGGTCCGTCCCGCTCCACACGGTCGCCTCGCGCGTGCTAACCAACGTCTCCAGCGGCGCATCGAGCGCTGCGACGTCGATCGCGGGCACCCAGGCGTTCCCCGGTCGCCGCGTGCTGCCATCCCCCTCGTAGCTGACGAACAACCAGCCGGGCCGCGATTCCAGCACACGCAGCGAGCTCCAGGGTGGGATGTCGGTGAACGACGACGCGTCGCGGCTCGGCCCAGCAAATAGCATCGACCAGCGAACGGTCTGGCTGAGGGGCGCAGGGCTCGGCTGGAAAACCGGCCCGGGCTCGGACTGGACGACAAGGGTCAGGTCGGGCTCAGCCCCAGCCTGCCCCAACACTGGCGTCGGCCACAGCTCGCGCGGGGACGCCGTCCGCACCGGCACGCGTACCGGACGCCACTCGAGGGCCGGCGAGGCTGGCACGCCGAGAGAAACCGACGGGAGGATCGTAGGCGTGGGTCCTGGGGTCGGCGCGGCCCGGACGACAACCCAGGTGAGGAGCCCGAACGCGGTGACGATCAGCAGGTGTGCGATCTGACGTGAGTAGACCGGACGCTCCCGACGGACACGAACAGCTTGCATCGCCGCCCATTATCGAGGTTGCGCGCAGTCACGTCAATACTACGCTTTCGTCGTAGGATCGACTCCGCCGATGGTCTTCGTTCCATCGCGGCTCGTCTCGGCACCGTCATCGTTCATGAAACGGTCCACAGGAGCGACCAACCAGCAGCGGGCGTGAGCGCCACCGATGCGGCGGTCCGAGCGCCCGTCTGGCCGAGGATGGGCTGGGCCTGTGACTTGACGGTTCGAAGGGCGTTGACTACGATGCGCTCAATCCTGCCGACCTGAACCGCTTGGGGAGCACCGTGTGGGACCAACGGGGGTGGATCGCTCCATGATCGGTCACCATGGCGCAGAACGCCATCTTGGCGAACTCGAAGTTGAGATCATGCGGGTGATGTGGCTGCGCGGCGAGGCCGCCGTGAGAGAGGTCCTCGAGGACCTGAACACCAGCCGCAAGCGGCAGGTAGCCTACACTACGGTGATGACGGTCATGGGTCGTCTCGCCGAGAAGGGGCTACTCCGCCGCCGCCTGGTCGGCAAGGCGCACCAGTACGAGGTGGCGCTGACCGAGGACCAGTTCCTCCACGCCGCGTCGCGTCGCCTGATTCGAACGCTCATCGACGATTTCGGCGAGGTCGCAATCGCCGAGTTCTTGGTGGAGCTCGAGCAGATCGCGCCAGAGCGACGGCGGCGCCTCAAGCGCCTGGCATCGCGCTCCGACGAGCCATCCGGGTAATGCCGAACACCGCCTTCGGGCTGCTGGTCGCGCTCGCCAGTGCCCTGACCATCGCGGCCCCGAGCTCCATCGCCAGGCTTCTGGTTGTTGGCGCCCGGAGCGACCCGTCCGGAAGTGGAGCACCCGACCTCCGCTGCCTGCTCGTTCCAAGCACGTCGGACCTCGTGCTGCATCTCGTGAGCTATGGCCTGCTGGTCGTGGTGCTGATGGCCGCGGCGGCCGGGGGGCATGCCTTCCTGCTGGATTGGCGTCGGACCCGGCACTTCGTACGCCGCTACCTCGACCACCGGACCGACAGACTCGGGGCGCTCGAGCACGTGCCTGAGGATGTCGGACTCGCGGGCCGCATCGACCTCGTCCAGGGCGATGACCCGCGCGGCTTCTGCTACGGGCTGGTGCGGCCACGCGTGTGCGTCACGACGAGGCTGCTAGATACGCTGAGTCCCGCCGAACTCGAGGCCGTCTTACGGCACGAGGCCTACCACGCTCGGAACTACGACCCGCTGCGATTCATGCTCGGCAAGGTGCTGGTCTCGGCGTTCTTCTTCGTGCCGGTCCTGCGGGATCTGTTCGCCCATTACCGCCTGCACGTCGAGGTGGTGGCCGACAAGGAAGCCGTTCGCCAGATGGGCGAGCCGCGGAGCCTGGCCGCCGCGCTGGACAAGCTCCTCGACGCGGGTGCCGCCGGCCCGACGCCAGTATCCGGCATCGCTCACGCCAGCTCGCTGGAGCTCCGCATCGACAGCCTGCTCGGTGAGCCGGTGCGGGCCTCCGTCCCGACGCGGCGGCGCTTGGCCCTGAGTGTCATGCTCGTGTTACTCGTCGCCGCACCCACCGTGGCGCCACTCCTCGCGGCCGAACGTCAGCTCCTTGCAGCCCTCGCTTCTACCCCACACGCCGCGTGCTGATGGCGCCGTCGCCGCCCGCAGGTAACTGGGCCCACCACCAGAGGTCGCGAATTCCGCCGCTGCCCTGAGCCTCGTAAATGGGGGCCGCCGAAGCCCGTTCACTGCTACTATGGGGCTGTAGGACTTAGCCTCCCCGGCCCGCGGGGGCTCCCGAGGAACGGATGGAGACCCCCGCGTCCGGCCGTCCGGGCATAAGGAGATGAACTATGGCCAAGGATCCTGTGTGCGGGATGGACGTCGACCCGCGGAGCGCGAAACACACCAGCATCCACGAAGGGCACACCTATTACTTCTGCGCCCCGGCCTGTAAGCGGGCCTTCGAGGCCGAGCCGGCGAAGTACCTCGACCCGAGCTATAGGCCGTCAATGTGAGGAGGCCGGATTTCGCAATACCCGCCGAAGTCCGCCCACGCCACCAATCAGTCTTGGCGGTGCTCACGCTCACGGTCTTGCTCGCCAGTACGGCCTGCGCACCGACAGGACCCACCCAGACCGGCGGGGCAGCCGCCAAATCGATCCCCTTCGACCAGCAGTTCATCGACATGATGGTCCCCCATCACCAGTCAGCGGTCGAGATGGCTCGCGTCGCCGAGGCACGCTCCCAGCGTCCTGAGATCAAGGGCCTAGCCGCCGACATCGTTCGGAGCCAGGACGCCGAGATCGAGCAGATGAAGGGATGGCGGAAGGCCTGGTACGGCAGC
>JACCZL010000972.1 GCA_013695975.1 Chloroflexota bacterium | reverse complement strand
CGCCAGCGCCGCCGCCAGGGCGGGCACGTCGCCGGGCGGCGTCAGCAGGCCGGTCCGGCCGTCCTCGATCAGCTCCGGGATGCCGCCCACGGCCGTCGCCACTGCCGGTACGTCGCAGGCCGCTGCCTCCATCAAACTCACCGGCATCCCCTCGCTGTGGCTGGTCAGGACGGCCACGGTCGCCCGCTGCCACCATCCCAGGACGACGACCTGCTCGGCGGCGCCGACCAGCTCCACCACCTCGCCAAGCCCGAGCCGGGCCCGCGCTGCAACCAGCTCGTCGCGGCTCTCCCCCTCGCCGACCAGCACGCAGCGGAAGGCCAGCCCGCGCGCCCGGAGGGACGCGCACGCCTCCAGTAGGAGGCCGAGGTTCTTCACCGGGTGCAGGCGCGCCACGCAGACGATGTGGGCGGGCGACTCGCGAACCGCGCCTGCACCCGACGATGACGGGCGGAATCGGTCTGTGTCCACGCCGCATGGGATGACGCGGATGTGTGACCTGGGCACGCCCCAAGTCTCGGCGATGTGACGGGCGTTGGCGAGGGAGACGGTGACGACGGCGCTCGCGGCGGCGGCTCGATCGGCGAAGTCCGCTGGCGGCTTGCGGTGGATGTCGTAGCCATGGGCGGTGAACGTGAACGGTACCCCGAGCTCAGCGGCCAGCTCTCGAGCGACTGCCGCCGGTGCGGTGGCGAAGTGGGCGTGCAGCAGCGCCGGCCGGAACTCCCGCAACCGGGCGAGGAAGGCTTCGACGTCGTAGGTTGTGTGCTCCAGCAGGCCGGCTCGGGCGACGATCTCGTGGCGTGGCTCGGCCGCGGGCGGGCGCAACGAGAGGATGCGCACCTCGATGCCGCGCCGGCGCAGCTCGGCCAACTCGCCGGCGATGAACGTCTCTGAGGTCTTCGGGAAAACGCTGACCACGTAGGCGACGCGGCGCGGGGTCATCCGGCGACCTCCCGCGAGTCCGCCAGCCCATACCGCGGCTCGGCCACGCAGGCCGCGGCAAAGATCGCCGGCTGTGCCTCGGGCCCGAGCGGCAGGTGAAGCACCAGCGCCTCGCGCCTAACCGGGCCTTCCCACGGCGACGTGTTCAGAACCGGGGCGGCCGAGACCACCGCGTGCCCCGCTTGAGTGAGCTGCTCACGCAGCCCGAGGATCTCCACGAGCGGGTCACCGACATGTCAAGGATTTTGACATGAGCCAGGCGTCCCTTGCCCATGCCCCGACTGTACCCGTCCGACGGTGCCGATGAGTGACCGGATCTCGCTCGTGATCGTGGATGACCATCCGGGCTCTCGGGGTCGTCGATTCGTTGAGCGCGGACCCGAACATAGAGGTCGCGGCCCCTGGGCGCCTCGGCCGACGACGCCGGTTGACAGTCCCCGCCGAAGGCCGTACCCTGGCTAAGACACCAGCAGGTCGGAGGCCCCATGGTCACCCAGCAGTCGGTCGGCTCCAGCGCCTTTTACCCCGCCATCGCCGGCGGGCTGCCCCGCATCGAGCGGGCCGAGGGCGTCTACCTCTACGGCCCCAACGGCGAGCGTTACCTGGACGCCGCTGGAGGGGTCGGCTGCGTCACCAGCATCGGCCACGCCGTCCCCGAGGTCGTCGAGGCGATGGTCGAGCAGGCCCGCAAGGTCGCCTTCGTCCCGTTCGTCCAGTACCAGACCGCGCCGACGCTCGAGCTGTGCGACCTGATCGCGAGCTGGACGCCCGGCCGTCTCAAAAAGGTCATGCTCGTCTCGGGCGGGTCCGAGGTGACCGAGGCCGCCGTCCGCCTGGCCCGCCAGCACTGGGTCGAGCGCGGCGAGTCGGGCCGCTTCAAGGTGATCACCCGCTGGCAGGGCTTCCACGGGATGACCCTCGGTGCCTCGGGCTTCGGCGGCCACACCGGGCGGCGCCGCAAGTTCGCCCCGATGTTCGTCGATCATCCCCACATCCCGCCGGCCTACCGCTACCGCTGCCAGTACTGCTCGGAGCAGGCCGCCTGCACCCTCCAGTGCGCCGACGCGCTCGAGCGGAGCATCAAGTGGGAGGGGCCGGAGAACGTGGCCGCCTTTATTGCCGAACCGGTCGTCGGGGCGACGATGGGCGCGGTGCCGGCCCCGCCGGGCTACTTCGAGCGGATCCGCGAGATCTGCGACCGCTGGAATATTCTCTGGATCGCCGACGAGGTGATGACCGGCTTCGGGCGGACCGGCCGCAACTTCGGCGTCGAGCACTGGGGCGTCGTCCCGGACATCCTGACCGCGGCCAAGGGCGTCAGCGGCGGCTACAGCCCGCTGGCGGTTCTGGTCGCCGGCGAGCATGTCATTGAGCCTTTCGAGCGCAACGGCTCGAACTTCGTCGCCGGCCACACCTACGCCGGCAACCCCCTCTCGTCGGCCGTCGGGCTGGCCGTCCTCCGCTACATCGAACAGCACCGGCTGATCGAGAACGGCCGCCGGATGGGCGAGGCACTCCTCGCCCGCCTGGAAGCACTCCGGTGCTCGCCGATCGTCGGCGACGTCCGCGGGCTCGGCCTGATGCTCGGGCTCGAGCTGGTCCGGGACCGGGCCACCCGCCAGCCGTTCCCGATCGACGCCCGCGCCGCCCACGTCCTGACCGAGGAGGCCCGCAGGGTCGGCCTGGCGATCTACCCCGGCCAGGGCGGCGCCGACGGCCTCGAGGGCGACCACGTGATGATCACCCCGCCCCTGACCATCACCGACGAGCACGTCGACGAGATCGCCGACGGCCTCGCCCGCGCCCTCACGGCCGCCGAAACCCGGCTGCTGTGACCATGCCGAGCCGTCTCGACACGTCTCCCCGATACTCAGGGTCCCGTCATCGGATCGCCGCGAGAGGTGGCGACGGTGAGGATCTATGAGCTCGTTATCGAGCCCAGTCGAGAGGACCACATCGCCCGTCACCATGTAGATGTGGAGGAGGTCGAGGACGCGGCGTTTACGGGCTCGTCACTGCCCGAGAGAGTACGGACGCCGAGCGGCGTCGATATCAACAACACAGGGGCCACTAGACCTATGGCGGACACAGACCAGGGGATGTCTCCACCCGGGAGGCACGCCACGAGCCGCATCCCGACCTTCAGCAAAATCGAGGAGGAGGCCGAGTTCTGGGACAACCACGACATTACCGAGTTTGAAGATGAGCTGGAGCTCGTAACCGATGTAACGTTCGTCACGGCGAGCTCTCGACATCGCGGGACCCCGTCGTCATCGGCCCAGACGAGTCCAGCAGACTCGGGCCAGTCCTCGGCGCGGAGACGGTCCGCGGCCGGGCGACCCCCCGGCCATTCCTGATCGAGGCCCGGCCGCGGTAAGCGTCAGCGGTTAGGACACCTGGCCGGTCGCCCGCAGGCGCCGCCAGGCGAAGCGCCCGACTACCAGGATCAGGGTGGTCATGACGACGTACTCGATCGGCTTGAGGTACTGGCCGACGAGCTGCCACTGGCCGCCGAGCGCCCAGCCGAGGCCGATCAGGAGGGCGTTCCAGATCGTGCTGCCGAGCGCCGTGAACAGGACGAATTGCCCGAGGGGCATCCGGGCGACTCCGGCCGGCACCGACACCAGGCTCCGCACCAGCGGGACGCAGCGACCGAGGAGGACGGCCTTGGCGCCGTGGTGCTCGAACCACTCCTGGGCCCGGTCGAGGTCGCCCTCCTTGAGGAACAGCCAGCGCCCGAACCGCCGAATCAGCGGGCGCAGGCGGGCCTCACCGAGCCAGTAGCCGACGGCATACAGGAGGAGGGCGCTGACGACCGAGCCGGCCGTCGCCGCCAGGACGACGCCCGGGTAGCTCAGGCGCCCCTGGCCGCTAAGGACGCCGGCCAGCGGCAGGACGACTTCCGAGGGGATCGGCGGGAAGATGGTGTCCAGCAGCACCAGCAGGGCCACCCCGACGTAGCCGAAGGCGACCATGACGTCGGCGACCCAGGCGGCGATGCCGGCCAGCGGGTCGCCGCTCACGGCAGCTCGGGCACTGACCGGGCGGTCAGCCGCCGGCCGCGCGCTCGGCGGCGCACCGCCCGCAGACGCCGATCAGCGCGAAGTGGGCCAGGTCGGCCTCGAAGCTGTAGCGCTCGCGGAGATGGCGGTCGAGCGGATCGAGCACGCTCACGTCGATCTCGCGCTCGTCGCCACAGCGGCGGCAAACCATGTGCTGGTGCGGCGTCTCTGAGGCCAGGTGGTACTTAGCGATACCGTCGTCGAAGTGGGTGTGGCGAACCAGCCCGAGGTTCTGGAGGAGCTCGAGGGTGCGGTAGACGGTCGAGATGTTGACCTGAGGGAACTGGGCCGCCACCTTGGTATGGACCGTCTCGGCCGAGACGTGGCCCTGTGCGGCTTCGATTGCCTCGAGGATCATCTGCCGCTGCGGCGTCAACCGGTGCCCGCGCTCCTTGAGCTCCTGCACCATCTGTCCCATGCGCCGGTTCCCCCTCGAAGGAACGGTAGCACGGGTGGTGAGAGGGCCGCAATTGGCGCCCTCGGTTGGTCGTGCTGAGCATGACACTCGATGGGCCAGGTCTCGCGTCCCGATGGCCTGCATCCGGCCGTTTTACCGATAGGGCCCGGATGTGGATGCACCGGCCGGCCGTTTGGCGCATAATAGGGCGCTCCTCGACTGGAGCGGGACGCTTACGGGCTAGCCGTGTCGTCGACCGGCCGGCCCGACCGACGGGGAACGGGTACAGGCATGAACAACGGCGGGCCGGCAGCGCCCGGAATCGGGCGCGAAAGCGCCAACTTGATCGTCGTCTGCGCGCCAGGCTCGCACGCCGAGCAGCACGCCGACGCATGCATCCGTGAGGCCGAGCGGATGCTCGGCCAGATCCTGCGCCAGCTCGACATGGCGGGCGACGCCCTGCAACGGCCACGGAAGATCGTCGTCCGAGTCGGCGACACGATCCCCGATCCGGATGCGCCCGGCCAGTCGCTCGATCGTGGCAGCGCGAGCGACCCGCCGGCCGGCGTCGTCTCGACGGCCTGGCGGCCCGACGGCCCGCCCGAGGGCCTGGCCGAGCACCTCGCCCGCGTCGTCCTGTAT
>JACCZL010000960.1 GCA_013695975.1 Chloroflexota bacterium | reverse complement strand
TCGCGTCGCTATGCCGCTGCACGAGAGCTTCGTCTGCTCGCGACGACGGGCGATCCAGCTCGGCGCCGCCGCGACCGCGGGGCTAGCGCTCGGGCCGCGACTGGCGAGCGCTCAATCGGAGTCTCCGATTGATGCCGATGTCGGCCTCGATCCTGGTCATAGCTGGGCTGACGCTGGGGCGAGCGTTGCGCCGACTGGGGGCGGGGTCCGCGAGTTCCAGCACACCCTTGATGTCGCCCTACGGATGCGGCCGTTGATCGAGGCGGCCGGTGTGACCGTGAATTTGAGTCGCACCAATCACGAACCGTTGAGCTCGCTCTCGAATCCGGACTTCTTCGAGCGGACCCGGATCGAGCAGTCGGCGCGCATTGCGGCGGTCGGAAGAGTTCGGCTGTATGTCTCCATCCACTTCGACGGCCACCCGGATAGCCGAGTCAACGGCACGCATGTGCTCTACAACCGGGACAACTTCGGTCCCGAGAGCTTGAGCTTGGCGCAAGCACTTCAGCGCAACGTCGTGCCCGCTCTGCAGGACCTCGGGTATCCGGTGGTCGACCGTGGAGTGAAGGAGGATCTCTGGTTGGGGAGACCGTACGGGCATTTGTTCAGTCTGCGGGGCGGGATGCCGAGCGCGCTGGTCGAGGGCTTGTTCCTGAGCAATCCGACCGAGGCGGCGCTGCTGCTGCGGGAGGAGACTCGCGACGCGATCGCTCGGGGTTACGTGGGCGGGATATTGGAGTATCTGGCCGTCGCGGCCTCGGCCCCATCCACGCCGTAGAGGCGTAGCTTCCAGACCACCCCCATCGCTTCGGCGACGATCCAGGGCGACATCTTGGACTTCCCGACCCGCCGATCCACGAACACGATCGGAACTTCGGTGATCCTGTAGCCGAGGCGATGGCAGCGATAATTGACCTCGACCTGGAAGGCGTAGCCGTTCGATTGGATCGCGTCCAGGTCGAGCCGACGCAAGACGTAGCTCGAGAAGCACTTGAACCCGCTGGTGAGGTCGTTGACCGGCACCCTCAGGATCGTCTTGGCGTACTTCGAGCCACCCCGGCTCACCAGCGTCCGGAGCAGCGACCAGTTGCGGGTCCCGCCATCGCCGACCCAGCGGGAGCCGACGGCCACGTCGCCGGCCATCGCCGCCTCGAGTAAGCGTGGCAGATCGTCCGGGTCGTGCGAAAAGTCCGCGTCCATCTCGAACACATAGTCGAAGCCGCGTTCGAGCGCCCACTTGAATCCGGCCACGTAAGCGGTCCCCAGGCCGAGCTTGCCGGCGCGGCGGAGCACGTTGATCCGCGGGTCATTGGCGGCGAGCCGATCGGCGAGGTCGCCGGTCCCGTCCGGCGAGTTGTCGTCCACCACCAGCACGCTGAACGCCTCGCCCTGCTCGAGCACACGCGGGAGCAGTTGGGGGAGGTTCTCCATCTCGTTGTAGGTGGGGATTATGACTAACGTCTTCATCATCGCCAGGGTACCAGTCGTATCGCCTTCTATGCTACAGCAGCTAGAACGCAGATCGGTAATCGATAGGGTCGAAGAGCAGGCGAGAAGCGGCGTCTCGGGCTTTGACGCTGCGTCGAAGCTCGACGGGGCTTGCTCGATTCAGCCATGATGCCGCTGTGATGACCCGACCGCGCGCGGGCCCCCTTCGAACGTTCCTCACGGCGCTGCTGTACGGCGCGGCGCTCATGGCCGCGCTCAGCAACACCGTCGTCTTGCTGCTTGGACTCGCGAACGGGACGCCAGACTGGACCAACCTCTCGCTGGGCCTGCTTGGCTGGGGGGTCCTCCTCTACATCCATCGTCGGCGTCGCTGGTCGCCGTTCCACGCCTGACTCGGTCACTGCGGGAACACCCGGATCTCGCGCCAGCCGACCTCGCCGGGCGCCTGAGTCGTGGCGATCCTTATGGCCCGCACGTCGCGGACCGGCTCGTCGAAGCGGATGCTGAGCGTCTGGTGGTCCGCGGTCGGTCCGGCGAAGGTGTGCATCCCGCGAAACTGG
>JACCZL010000950.1 GCA_013695975.1 Chloroflexota bacterium | reverse complement strand
GCACTTGATGGAGCGAACGCCGGACGGGCATCCCGCGGGCCGCGACGTCTCCGCCGCCGAGCGACTCGCCGACGAGCTGGCGCTCGAGCTGCTCGCGCCCAGTGACGCCGTCCGCGCCCGGCTGACGGCGGGCATGATGCGATCCGGGGTCACGGGCGTGCTGTGCGCCACCTTCGGCCTGCCGCCGGTCCCAGCCCGAGCCTACGCCGGCCAGTTGGCGCCGGAGCCGTCGGGCGGATCGCTCTTTCGGCGGCTGTTCAGCGCCCCGTAAGGGGCGGCGGTCGAGATTCGACGCGGTGGCGGGGAAACAGGAGTGATGGACGAGAAGACGGGGACCGAGCTGGGGGCGCCGCCACGCGACGCGTTCGAGGCGGCGTTTGGCGAGAGCCTGCGCTCCGTCCTGGACGTCGAAAGCTGGCGCTCGGGCGAGGACCCGGGCGACATGTACGAGCGGATCACAGCCGAGGTCGAGACCGCGGTGGTCCAGGAGCAGCGACTCCGCGACCCGATCCGCGGGACGGTCTTCCCACAGATCCGCGAGCGCCAGCTCGTGCCGGGCGCGGGAGTCTACCGAGCCACGATCGAGGAGCTCAAGTGGGTCCACCAGGGCCTCCTATTCACCGGCGCGGTCGAGGCCTGCGACGGCACGCGGTACACCCACGACACCCTGCCGCTGACCGTGGCCCAGATCGGTGTGAGCCTGGTGGCCTATAACGGCCAGCTCGGGACCTGGGTCCAGCGCCTCTTCCGTCGGGACCTCCGCGAGAGCCCGGGCGACCCGGTCGAGGAGGCGCTGGCGCTGCTCGAACGCCGCGACGAGCGCGGGGGACTGCACCAGCCGGATGGCCACGATGGGCTGAGCCGGCTGGCCGGGCGGGCGATCATGACCTACGCCGAGCGGGCAATCTTGCTGAAGCGGTCGAGCGCGCCCTGGCGGATGGGCCACGGCAACCCGGCCGCCTACGAGCTGCTGACCGGCGCGGCCGGCAGCCTGGACCTGATGATCGAGGCGACCAGGGTGCTCGAGGATCTCGTCTGCCGCCACAAGAAGTTTGTCTTCGTGCCGAGCGAGCCGGCCGGCCGCCTGCTGCTGACGATCGGCGACGCGCTGGGGCCGCTCGAGTTCGCGATCGTCCACCCGCTGAGCGATCAGATCTCGGCGGTGCTGGAGAGTGCCGACTACGACCTCCCGACCGCGAGCGACACGACGGTCGACGGCGAACGGCTGTCGCCGCGCGACTGGATCGCCCGCTTCCGCGACGTCGTCGCATCGCAGGTGGCGGTCGGGGTCTACCGCGCCAGCGAGGTGGCGCCGGCCCACCTTTTCTATGCCCACGTCGACCACGCCCACGAGGCGGCCCTGATCGCGCTGGCCGACAGCGTCCTCCAGCCACACCGCGGTTTCCCGATGCTGATCGACGTGGCCCACCACGTCTGCGCCGCCACCTTCGGGCCGGACAGCCTGGCCGGCCCGCTCCAGCTCGCCTACACCCGCGCCGGTGCGCCGCTCCGCTACTTGAGCGAACGGATGTCGCGGGGACGCTGAGGAGGGACGACGATGACCGCTGACCCGGAGCCGATCCGCTACCGCAAGCCGGAGGACCGCCGGCGACTGCCCTTCGATCCAGGCGACGTGCTGGCCGTGCCGGACGAGGCGTTCCGCCGGCTCGACGGCGACATCGCCGCGGCCGGCGGCATCCCGGCCCCCGACCCGGCCCGCGAAGGGGCCATCGGCTACACGATGTTCGACTCGGGGTCGAGCCAGGACAACTCGGTGACGGTGCTGCTCTCCGACGGGCACATCGCCGACGCGCCGTCGCAGTCACTGGTGCGCATCCGCAGCAAGGACGGTCGGCGCTACCTCGGCACGGTAGTGGCCGGGCCGTTCGCCGAGCCGGACGGGCTGCGGGCCGACTCGAACGTGCTGGTCACCGTCGTCACCCGCGGCGGGATCTTTGTCCCGCCCTACCACGGGCGGGTCCAGGTGGAGATCCTGGGCGAGGAGCACGACGGTGGGCTGGTGCCGCCCCGCTACCGCCCGCTGCCGAACAGCCCGGTGGTCGTGCTGAACGACGCCGAGACGGCCGAGGTGCTCCGGTCGGACGGGGACATCCAGATCGGCCAGGTGATCGGCCACGAAGCGGTGACCGTGGCCATCCCGTCGACCCGCAAGGACGTCCTGCCGCGCCACACCGCGATCCTCGGGACGACCGGCGGCGGCAAGTCGACGACCGTGGCGCGGCTGGTCCAGCAGGCCCAGGCGGCCGGCTGCGCGGTGATCGTGCTCGACGTCGAGGGCGAGTACACGTTTCTGCACGAGCCGACGGTCGACCCGACGATGCAGGCGGCGCTCGAGCGCCGCGGCCTGGCGGCGGCCGGGCTGACCCGGATGTGGCTCTGCCACCTGGTCGGCCGCGAGACGGCGAATCCCGAGCATCCAGCGCGGGCCGAATTCTGCCTGCGGTTCGATCGTCCATCGCCCTACACCCTGATGGAGCTGCTCGAACTGACCGACGCCCAGCAGCTTCGCTTCTTGAAGGCGTACGACGTCGCCAAGGCGCTGCTGCGCGAGCTGGGCATCTTCCCCGAGCGTGGCCGCGCCGAGCATGACCAGCTCGCCCTCGACGTGGACGACTTCGACCGCGGCTACCCCTACCTCGAGCTGGCCTTCCTGCTGGACGTGGTCGGGGCGTTTGGCCTGGTCGCCGACAAGGACGTCGACGCTCTTCGTCCCCGCCACCCGGCCATCCGGACGAATCCCGACCCGCTGATCCGGCGGGCTCAGGCCGCCAAGCCGGACAACGCGATCTCGTGGCGGGCCCTGCTGGGCAAGCTGGGGAGCCTCAACCGCCTGAAGGTCTTCGACCGCGGCCGTGACGCGCGGCCGCTGAACTTCGCGAAGCTCCTCCAGCCCGGCGCGGTGACGGTCGTCGACCTGTCCGACACCGGCTCGCCGGTGGTCAACAACCTGGTGATCGCCGACCTGTTGCGGGGCGTCCAGGAGGCCCAGGACGAGGCCTACGCGGCCTTTGAAATGGCCAAGCGACAGGGGCATGAGGCCGCGCCGCCGACGCGGGCGCTGATCGTGATCGAGGAGGCCCACGAGTTCCTGAGCGCCGGTCGGGTCGACAAGATGCCGGTCCTATTCGAGCAGGTCGCGCGGATCGCTCGACGCGGCCGCAAGCGCTGGCTGGGGCGGGTCTTCGTGAGCCAGCTCCCCCAGCACCTGCCACGCGAGCTGTTCGGCTTGGTCAACAGCTACGTCCTGCACAAGATCACCGACCCACAGGTCGTCACGACGCTGCGGGCGACGGTCAGCGGGATCGACGAGAGCCTCTGGAAGCGGCTGCCCGGCCTGGCCCCGGGCCAGGCGCTGGTGGCCTTCCCCCACC
>JACCZL010000893.1 GCA_013695975.1 Chloroflexota bacterium | reverse complement strand
CAGGGTGGGTTGGAAACCCGCCCCTACCGGTTTCAGCGTGCCCGCCGCCCGCGGAGCGACCACTGGGATGGTGTCGCGTCGTGCGTCCAGGTGAGCGAAAGGACGGGGCAGGTGAATCGGGATGAGGAGGCGGCGATCGCGGCGCTCGTCCAGAATATCGGCGAGGGTGGACGCCGAGCGACGGCGGAGGAGCTGGTACGAGCGCGCTCATATCTGGCAGCGCACGTCCTCCGGCGGCCGAGTTTGTCCAGGGATGATGAGCTCACCGGTCTCCCCTGGCAGGGGCGAATCCTGGCGCCCGGCGACCTGCGCTGGCGGGCCGAAGCCAAGTTCCTCAAGCACGTGGTGGATCGCCGCGAATGGCCTGATGGCACGACCCTCGAAGCATTCATGAGCAGCCTGGAGCGCGTCGTGCGCAACCCATCGGGCGGCGTCTATCTGGAACGGGATGCTGGAGACTGGAATCTGACCTGCGTTGCCCAATTGGGTCGCTGGCGTGGGGATGGTGGCGGCAGTCACATCGTGGTAGTCTTCATGCCGGTGAAGGGGCTCTGGGTGACGGCCTATTAGCCGGCCGGCGTGCTCCGACAGATCGAGCGGAGTGGCAGGTTGGCAGGTGGACGATGGCTGGGACGACCCGACTAAGCGCGCGCGCCGATGTGGATCTTCGCATCGTTCGACGGGCGATCGAAGCGCTCCCCCGCGTCGAGGCATCCTGGGCGGACGTCGATCGTGCGCCGCGGCAATTCGTCGACGAGATTCTGGCCGACCGCGTCGGGTATCGGGATGAGTGGCGTGACGCCATGGTTCGCTTCGATGAGATCCGGCGTGCGGCCAGGGCCGGCCGCCTGACCGATTACCAGTTGGCGCGCTATCAGCATTTGCTGGCGCTCGCTGGCCCTGGGCTGCCGAGCATGCAGCGGCTCGGCCTCGAGCTGCGCTCAGAATCGGTTCTCCGGGAGTTTGAGAGCCGGCGCCGACCCGTCGCGTCGACATCCGGATGAACGGACCCCGCCCCGTCACTGCGTCGGGGTAGGTTTCCAACCCGCCCCCACGGCTCGCGACACCCGCTGATCGCCCGAACGCTCACGGACGGTGAGCCGAAGCTGAGGCGGTGACCGCGCGGACGTGGGAGGATCTCGAAGTGTTCACCGACTACGACCGCCATAGCTGGCACGACAGCTCGGACCGCTCCTGAACTCTCGTTCATGCTCATGCCATTCGGCACCTGACCCGTTGCGGGCGTCCTCAGCGAGCGGCTTCTCCCCCTCGGTGGCGAGGCGGTAGCGGTCCCGACGAGGCAGGTCTTGGCAGGGGCAGTGTGACTGGCTGGCCGCCGGCGCGGCCCGAGCGGGTGATGGCGAAGCAGGCCTCGTGGGTGTTGACGGCATCGCGCAGGCTGACATGCGACTCGACGCCCTCGCGGATGCAGTCGACGAAGTGGTCGATCTCCTGCTGGAAGGGGTGGTGCCCGACCAGGCCGCTGTTGGGCAGGACGGTCGGAAAGGTTGCCCAGTCGAGGGCGCCGGGGAGCTTGCGGCTGTAGAAGCGGTTGTCGCGCAGTCCGCCGTCGCTCCCAAGCAGGTCGATGTTGAACTGGTAGGGGATCCAGGGCTCGGTGCAGGCCGAAACCTTGCCGGCCTTGCCGTTGGCGAAGCGGACGAGCGCGATCTGGTTGGCCGGTTGGGGTAGCCCCTCCAGGGCCGTAGTCTCCAGGGCAACGACCTCGACGATGTCGCTGTCCATCAGGTAGCGGGCCAGGTCGACGGCGTGAGAGCCGCCGCTGAGGATCGCGTCGATCGTGGCCCGCCACAGGCGCCCCTTCGCGCCGGGATAGCCGGACTGCTCCGGGTTGTGCCAATAATCGGTCTGGACGTAGATCAGGTCGCCGAGCATGCCCTCGGCGACCAGCGCCCTGGCGGCCTGGACCAGCGGGTTCCAGCGCAGCACGAAGCTGACGACGGTCCGCACGCCGGCCTCGGCGACGGCGGCAGCCATCGCGCGTAGGTCTTCCGGGTTCGTCGCGGCCGGCTTCTCGATCAGGAGATGCTTACCGGCCTGGGCGGAGGCGATCGTCTCCCGGGCATGCCGCGAGGGCGGCGTGCAGATCGAGAGGGCGTCGAGGTCCGCTCGGGCGAGCAGCTCGTCGAGGTCGTCGTAGATGCTGATCTGGCCCGGGTCCAGCCCGACCTGGCGCGCCTTGGCGGTCGCCCCGTCTTTCGTGCGGCTGCCGATGGCGACGACCCGGCAGTGGGGATTGCGCAAGTAGGCCTTGAGGTGCTCGGTCGCCACGGTGCCGGCGCCCTGGACGGCCACCCCGATCTGCTCAACCGCGCTCACCATCAGGCGTCGGACTCCCGCAGCAGGGGCAGAACCTGCTCGACGAAGCGCATCGCGCCGTCGAGCCGCGGGAAGTCGGCGAAGCGGACGATCAGGTGGCCGATTCCGAGGTCCGCGAAGCGTCGGAGCTGCTCGGCCACGTCGCCCGGCTCGCCAACGGCGGCGGCACTGGGCGCGTCGGGCTTGTAGAAGGGGCTGGCCTCGGCCATCCGCTGGGCCTCGGCCCGACTGGAGGCCACGGCGATGGCGTTGATCGACCCGGTCTTGACGATGCCGTCGTAGTCCCGTCCGATTGCGGCGCAGTGCTCGCGCAGCACCTCGAGCTTGTGCCCGACGACCTCGAGCGGGCTGCCGGGGGCGTTGTACCAGTCGGCGTGTTGGGCCACGACGCGCAGGGCGAGCTGCTCGCCGGCGGCGCCGATCATAATCGGCGGGGGTGGGCTCGGACGCGGCTCGCAGTAGGCGTCCTCGACCTGATAGTAGGTCCCGTGGAAGCTGGCCGGACTCT
>JACCZL010000888.1 GCA_013695975.1 Chloroflexota bacterium | reverse complement strand
GAGGGTGTCGAGCGGCGCATCGTCGCGGGCGAGATCCTGCCCTGATCGCCAGGGAGGCGACGTCGATGGCCGTGGCGGATCGGCTGCTCCCGCGGCGAGTAGGGCCATCCGCGGGTCGGATCGGCCGTCTGGAGGCACTCGCCCTCCTCGTCGTGCTGGCGGTCGCCATCGCCCTGCGCCTGGCCGGGCTGGGCAACGATACCGACGTCTCTGACGAGGGCATTCGTGGGCTCCAGCTTCGGCTAATGGCGGCGGGCTACCGGCCGATTGCCGAGATCTACGCATCGCAAGGGCCGCTGTCACTGTACCTCTTCTACCCGCTGTACTCCCTCTTCGGCGGCGGCATCGTCGCGGCTCGTCTCGCGGTCGTCGTCTACTCGCTCGTCGGCATCGTGGGCCTGCACTGGCTGGGGCGCCGACTCGGCGGACCGCTCGCGGGGCTGCTGGCGGCGGCGTTGCTGGCGGTCAGCCCGGTCTACCTCGAGAAGTCGCGGCTTGCGCTGGTCGAGCTCCCGTCGCTCGCGCCGGCCGTCGTCGCGCTCGCGATGCTTCTCCAGCACCGGACCACGGGCCGGCGCGGGTGGCTCGTCGGGTCGGCCGTCTTGCTGGCGGTGGCCGCCCTTGCCAAGCCGATGGCGCTGACGGCCGGCGCGGCGGCGCTGGTGCTGCTCGTCAGTCCGGTTCGGCGGCGCGACGAAGAGGCAGACGTGCAGGCCGGTCGGTGGCGCCCGCGCGACGTCGCCCTGTATGGGCTGGTCGGGGCCGCCGTCAGTGCTCTGGTCGTGGGCGTCATCGGCCCGGCCCGGGTCTGGGATCAGATCGTCGGCTACCGCCTCGCGGCGCGGGCCGTCCGCGGCTGGGACGTCGCGGTGAATTTCGGGATGGTGCGCGACGAGCTCGGGCGCGAGGGGCTCGGCTTGCTGCTCGCGGCCGGCATCGGCGGGGTCGTCCTGGTCCGCCGGCGACCCCTCGAGGCGGGCGCTGTGCTGGCGTGGCTCGGGGCCGGCTTTGCCCTGCTGCTGCTGTACTCGCCGCTCTTCCCGAAGCACGTCGTGTACGTCTTGCCGCCGTTGACGCTGCTGGCCGGCGTGGGACTGGGCGAAGCGATCGGCGCGATGTTGATCCTACTGAGGCGAGGCTGCAACCCTTCCCTCTCGCGGAGCAGCGCCGCCTCTGCTGCTCTGCTCCTGGCGGTGTATCTCGCCGGCTTGCCGCTCGTGGTCGGACAGGTCGGCCGCGTCCTGGCGCGCGAGGCCGGCGAGGACGCCGAGCGCTACGCCGACGACGTGCGGGTCGTCGAGGCGGTCGCGGGGCCGAACGATTTCATCGTCATGGACGATGCCTACCTGGCTCTGGAGTCTGGGCGGCTCGTACCGCCGTTCCTGGTCGACTTGTCCTGGAACCGCATCCTGGCGCGGGCGCTGACCGCGGAGCAGGCGATCGCCGAGACGACGCGCTTTGGCGCTCGGGCGGTCGTGGTACAGGACGCCCACCTGGGGCAGTTGCCGCGTTACCTCGCCTGGGTGGATCGAGAGTATGTGCTGGTGAAGAGCTACGTCCAGCGTCGGCCGAACCGCTTCCGACGAGTGTACGTGAGGCCGGACGCTGATCTGGCGGCGGCGCGCGCCGCCCTTTCGAGTGGCATTGACACGCCGCTTGTCGCCGACTTCGGCCCGGCCCGCCTCCTCGGCTACAGCCTCGATCGGCGCGAGCTCAAGGCCGGCGGGCGATTCGGCCTGACGCTCCACTGGGAGGCACTGGTCGGGTCACCTCCCGAGCACCAGATGGTCGTGCGTCTGCGGGCGGCCGACGAGGAGCCGGCCCACGAAGGCGCCTGGCGGGTTGGCGACGCCGGGCAGGTGCTCCAGACGTGGGAAGCGGGCCGCTGGATGTTCCAGAACCTGCGCATTCTCGTGGACGACGAGACGCCGCCTGGCGACTACACTCTGACCCTCGGGCTCATTGCGCCGAACGCGGGCCCAGCGCCGATCCGCGCTGACGTCCGCACCTGGCGCGGCGGCGGGGTCGAGCTGGACCTGGGGCCGATCACGGTC
Source organism: Chloroflexota bacterium (assembly GCA_013695975.1). Lineage (GTDB taxonomy): Bacteria > Chloroflexota > UBA6077 > UBA6077 > JACCZL01 > JACCZL01. The sequence goes on along the minus strand of JACCZL010000888.1, from coordinate 119 downwards.
CGCTGAGCGGATGCCTCAGCGGGCGCGCGAGGCTGCCCCCAAGATGATCATCCGGCGCCCAAGATGCTCAAGGTGCTCATGGTTTGCGCACGAGCACCTTGGGCGCCAGATGATCATCT
>JACCZL010000877.1 GCA_013695975.1 Chloroflexota bacterium | reverse complement strand
CACGTCGACGAAGAGTACTGCCGCAAGACCAGCTTCGGTCACCGGATCGCCCACGGGGCGCTGATCCTTGGCTACACGTCGGCCGCCTCGACCCAGATCCTGCACGCCTTCGACCGTCCGATGGTTTCGGTTGGCTACGACCGTGTGCGCTTCCTGAAGCCAGTCTACTTCGGCGACACGGTGACGGTAAACTACGAGATCGTCGAGCTGCAGATGGAAAAAGAGCGGGTCCTGAGCAAGATCGAAGTGACCAACCAGCGCGGCGAGCTCGTCGCCGTCGCGACTCACGTGATGCAACTGGTCGACTGATGGCGATCCAGAGCCTGGCGGGCGTCCGGATCGCGGCCTTTACCCAGTTCCTGCTCGGTCCGGTCGGCGTCCAGCACCTGGCCGACCTAGGCGCTGACGTCGTCAAGGTCGAGACGCCCGGGACCGGGGCCTGGGAGCGCCACTGGTCCGGCTCCGAAGTCTATCCGGGTGGGGTCAGCGCGTTCTTCATGCTGGCCAATCGAAACCTGCGCGGCATCACCCTGAATCTCAAGTCTGACGAGGGTCTCGAAGCAGCCCGCCGACTGATCGCCGCGTCGGACGTCGTCGTCGAGAACTTCCGGCCCGGCGTCATGGAGCGACTCGGCCTGGGATACGAGGCGGTGCGCGAGCTGCGCTCCGACGTCATTTACGTCTCCGCCTCCGGCTACGGCGCCGACGGTCCCTACCGGCAGTTGCCCGGCCAGGACCTCTTGATCCAGGCGCTGTCCGGACTGGCCTGGTTGACCGGGCGTGCGGGCGAGACGCCGACGCCGGCCGGGGCCGCGGTCGTCGACCAGCACGGCGGGGCGCTGCTGGCGATGGCGACCCTGGCCGCCCTCCTCCACCGCGAGCGCACCGGGGAGGGCCAGCGGGTCGAGGTGGTGATGCTCCAGGCGGCGCTCGACCTGTTTACCGAGCCGGTCGTCTACCACCTGAATGGGGCGGCAGTCCAGCGACCGAAGAGCTGGGTCGCCGATACGTTCCACAGTGCCCCGTACGGGATCTATCCCACCGCCGACGGCTCGGTTGCGATCTCGATGGCGACGATCGCCGACGTGCGGCGTGCCCTCGGTAACCCCGAGGAGCTGGCGCCCTACGAAGACCCGGCGATCGCCTTCGAACGGCGGGACGAGATCAGCAAGGCGCTTGGCGGTGTGGTGGGCCGCCTGACGACGGCCGAGGTGGTCGACCGACTGCGTGCGGCTGGGCTGTGGTGCGCCCCGGTCAACGACCTCGACGCCGCCTTTGCCGATCCGGCCGTCCAGTATCTCGACCCGATCCTCGAGATCGACCACCCGGTCGCCGGCAAAGTGCGAGTCCTCAAGCACCCGGTCCGCTACGGGGCCGGCCCGCCCGAGCTTCGGCACGTCCCACCAGGCCTCGGGGAGCACACCGACGAGGTGCTGATCGAGCTGGGCTACTCGCGCGAGGCCGTCGCCGACCTCCGCGCCCGCGGCGCCATCTGAGGCCACCGGGCGCAGCACCAGGCTACCCTCCCTCGACCTTTCCCAGCTCAACCCGGCAGACCGCGCGGAGCAGCGCCAGATCGTTCGAGAGGTCGATGAACTGGAAGACATCGAGCAGCACGCTCGCCCCGAACCCGTAGCTGGCCCACGACGTCAGCGACGAGGCGAGCGACCTCGACCAGCGCCAGCGCGAAGAGGGTCAGCACCGCCTCCCGGTAGCCGGCGTCCCACACGCGCAGCTCGGCATCCATCGATCGGAGGCGCCGCGACCACCTCCGGCTCCGGAGCTTCGTTGGCCCGCGTGACTCGTCCAAACTTGTCAGGTGCGGATCGGTCCCGTATCCTGGCAGATCAGGAGGAGCGCGTGGCAACGAAGCCGTACGATCGCCGGCGCACGACCTCGAAGCCGTTCGCGGGCCGGGCCGCGTGGGATGATGCGTGATGACCACGATGAGTGTGCCGGCCTTCGTGGCCAAGTGGTCGCGGTCGGCGCGAGCCGAGCGTCAGGCGGCCCAAGAGCACTTCATCGACCTGTGCCGAGTGCTCGGCGAGCCCACGCCGAACGAGGCGGACGCGCGTGGCGACTTCTACGCGTTCGAGAAGGGCGCGACCACGGCCATGGGCGGCCAGGGCTTCGCGGACGTCTGGAAGCGGGGACACTTTGCCTGGGAGTACAAGCGCGACCGGGCGAACCTGACCGCGGCCTACCAGCAGGTGCAGACCTACCGGGAGAGCTTGGAGAACCCGCCCCTGCTGGTCGTCTGCGACCTGAACCGCTTCGAGGTCCATACCAACTTCGTCAATACAGTCAAGTGGGTCTATGCCTTCGACCTTGCCGACCTACAGGCCAACGTCGCGACCCAGACGTGCCCCATACCACCGCTCGACGTGTTGCGGGCAGTGTTCTCGGCCCCGGATCGTCTCCGCCCGACCCGCACGACCGCCCAGGTCACCGAGGCGGCTGCGGCCGAGTTCGCCAAGCTGGCCAAGAGTCTCCAGGATCGCGGGGCCGACCCCGAGCGAGCGGCTCACTTTCTCATGCGCCTGCTGTTCTGTCTGTTCTCTGAGGACATTAATCTGCTGCCATCGAGACTCTTTGCCAAGCTGGTCGAGAACACGCGTTTCCGGCCGACCGACTTCGACGCACGACTCCGCGTACTGTTCGCGGCTATGGCGACCGGTGGCTCTTTCGGCGTCGAATACATCGACTACTTCGACCCTGGCCTGTTCGCTGGCAGCGGGACGCTCCCACTGACAGCCGCCTCTACGAGTAGGGCTCAGAGATCATGACCGAGACCGCCGGCCGCGACGGGCATAGTCAACGCCGAAACTACAGCGGTGTCCGCCAAAGTTGATCGTCTCAGGTCGCTGTCATCAGGAGGGCGACCACGATCAATCAAGACGCAAGCCGCTGTAAGGCGAGGCCGGGCATTCGAGAGGGCTCATTCTGCGGACGGATCGCCGCCTGCAGATTACGATCTCGCTAGCGAAGCTCCGCCTCATACCGACGAGTGAGGGGCTTGGCGGCGGAGTCCCAGTCCTGCACCATGAGGGTACGATCCGTTCCCGAAGCCAGTCGCTCGCTTGCCACCCAGCATCAGCGACCGCACCAGTACTTTGACGGACTCCCGTGATCGGGAGACGAGCTTCACGCCGTCGCGGTGGTGAGAAACAAGCCGCCTGGTGTCAGGAAGCGGCTCCGCGCCGGCTGTGCCTGGGTGTTTCGGCCGCCCGGCTGGGATGACGTCGCGCTGTACCGAGGCTCGGGAGTCGATGTGACAAGCAACGGCCACGCGCAGCAGATTGTCCAGAAGCTCTGGAGCTACTGCAACGTCCTGCGCGACGACGGCCTCTCCTACGGCGACTACGTCGAGCAGCTCACCTACCTGCTCGTCCTCAAGATGGCCCATGAGTTGACCGGGCCGCCGTGGCGGCGTCCCTCGCAGATCCCGGAGGGGTACGACTGGCCGAGCCTTGGGTCGCGGGACGGGGACGCGCTCGAGGCCCACTATCGGCACACCCTCGAAGCGCTGGGCCGAGAATCGGGCATGCTCGGCGTGATCTTCCGCAAGGCCCAGAACAAGATCCAGGACCCCGCCAAGCCGCGGCGCTTGATCGTCGACTTGATCGACCGCGAGCAGTGGACGACGCTCGACACTGACGTCAAGGGTGCCGCGTACGAGGGGCTACTCGAGAAGAACGCCCAGGACACGAAGGGCGGGGCGGGCCAGTACTTCACCCCGCGACCCCTGATCCAGGCGATCGTCGACGTGATCCGGCCCGCGCCGGGCGAGACGATCTGCGACCCGGCCTGCGGAACCGGCGGCTTCCTGCTCGCGGCCCACGACTACATCTCCGACCACTACCCGAACCTGGATCGGGACCAGAAGCAGCACCTGAGGCTCGAGGCCCTCCGCGGTGTGGAGATCGTGGACGGGGTCACCCGACTCTGCGCGATGAATCTGCTCTTGCACGGCATCGGGCCGACCGGTCCGGACACTGACCCGCCGGTGCGAACCGACGACAGCCTGCGAGTCGACACCGGCACGAGGTTCGACGTGGTCCTGACCAATCCGCCGTTCGGGCGGAAGTCCAGCGTGCTCGTGGTGAACGAAGAGGGGCAACAGGAGAACCAGGCGCTCACCGTCGTGCGCGACGACTTCTGGGCCTCGACCAGCAACAAGCAGCTCAACTTCGTCCAGCACGTCAAGACGTTGCTCAAGATCCACGGCCGCGCCGCCGTCGTCGTCCCCGACAACGTCCTCTTCGAGGGCGGGGCCGGCGAAACGATCCGGCGGAAGCTCCTCCAGGAGTGCGACGCCCACACCCTGCCGCGGCTGCCAACTGGCATCTTCTACGCCCAGGGCGTCAAGGCGAACGTCCTCTTCTTCGACCGCAAGCCGGCCAGCGCGACCCCCTGGACGAGGGCGCTCTGGATCTACGACCTCCGCACGAACGTCCACATCACCCTGAAGACCAACCCCCTCAAGCGATCAGATTTGGAGGAATTCGTCGCGTGCTATCGTCCCGAGAACCGCCACGAGCGCGCGTCGACGTGGTCCTCCGAGAACCCGAACGGCCGCTGGCGAGCGTACACCTACGAGGAGCTGCTCCAGCGCGACAAGGCGAGTCTCGACATCATCTGGGTCAAGGATGAAAGCCAGGAGGACTCGGCCGGCCTCACTGATCCGGATCTGATCGCGGCCGAGATCGTCGAAGACCTACGCGCGGCGCTCCTGGATTTCGAGACGATCCAGGCGGATCTGGGCACGCCGGTTGGCGCCGACCCGTTAGATCGAGCGCTCGGCGTCGGGTAACGAGGACTATTCACCGTGCCAATCGTGGCCAGGTTGATCACTGCGAGACAGCTTGGCCAGCTTTGCGATCTTGGTCATCTTTGAGACGCACGTCGCCGCTGACTGCCAGTCGACCGGTGATGCACTTAGGTTAGCCTATGCGCTCGCGCAGCCAGCTCTCGAAGCGGCGGGTCGCGGCGTCGAGGCTGTCGGTGCGCGTGGCAACCTCTTCCAGGCGCTGCGCCAGAGCCACCGGCTCGCCGGTGAACGCTAGCCCGTTGAGGCGCAAGAACACGTCGAGCACCGCGAACGCCGTCCGCTTAATGCCGTCGAGAAACGCCTGCGCCTGGGAAATGCCGATTGCCAAGATCGCTGCCTGGCGGATCACATCGGCTTCCTCGTAGTAGGCCGCGGTTCGCGGGCGCTGGATTGCGGAATCTAGCGCCGCTTCGGAACGGAGTGGCGCCGGCGCATAGCCGGTCCGTTCCATGACAGCCTGATGGAGCGCGACAACATCCGCGAGGCTCAGATACCGCGTCGATTGGGCCACTGTCGCCGCGACCGTCAGCGCCCGGCCAGGTACCGGTAACCCTCTTCGTTGCGCTGCCAGCTCGCCTCGAACGCTTCGCGCAGCTCGGACGTGAGCACCGGCCGAACCTCGAGCGGGTGAACCTCCACGCTCACCAGCTCTCCCTCGGCCAGCCCCAGGCGCTCGACCTCGGCGCGGGGAACGGTGACGATGAAGCTGTTGCCGCTCTTGCGAAGCTTCCCGCTGATCATGCCGCCCGCCTCCGTTCGTATATCCATAGTATACGAGAGATACGTCGAGCAGGTGCCCTACGGCAACGACTCGGACACCGCCGGTGGCGATGGCGTCGACCGAGGGGTCCGGGCGCGGCGGAAGCGCTCGGCCAGAACGTAGAGGCCGCCCATGATGCCGGGTGGGTAGACCCGCACGACGACGATCACCAGCAGCGCGAAGATGACCAGGCGCCACTCCTGCGAGATCCGGAGCGCCTCGGAGAGCCCCTGGGCGAGCAGCCCCCCGATCACCGGGCCCCAGAGCGTCCGAAAACCGCCCAGCACGACGGCGATGATCACGAACGCCATCTGCGAAAACTGGGCCTGGTTTGGGCTGAGCAGCCCGACCGTGTGGCCGTAGAGCCCGCCTGCCAGGCCGGCCAGGGCCGTGCTCAGCATGAAGACCAGCCGCTTCCACTTGACGACGTCGACGCCGCTCGCCACGGCCAGCTCCTGGTCATCGCGGATGGCGCGCATCCGATAGCCGACCCTGGTGCGGAGCAGCCACCCATTCAGTAGCAGGGTCAGCATGCTCGCCGCGAAGAAGACGTAGTAATAGGGAAAAGGGTCCGGCGTGTCGAAGAGGAATGGCACCGGCAGCCCCATGTCGCCGCGAGTGATCCGCGGGTTGACCGCGATCAGGATCCGCACGGACTCGGCGAAGGCCCACGTCGCGATCGCGAAGTAGATCCCGCGCATGCTCAGGGTGACCCAGCCGAGCCCGTAGCCGAGTAGCGCCGCGACCAGCGCGCCGACGACGATGCCGACCGTCGGGGGCAGCCCGAGTGCCAGGACGGCCGCGGCCGAGCTGTAGGACCCGAGCGTGGCGAAGGCGTGCTGGGCGAGCGAGAACTGGCCAGTGTACCCGGCCAGGATGTTCCAGCTAATCCCCAGCATGACCCAGAAGTACCCGAACGTCAGGACCTGAATTTGATACCCGTTCAAGAAGAACGGCAAGCCCGCGAGCAGGACGATGGCGACCGACGCGCACGCCGCCCACCACCTAGACACGCCGCTCTCGCTCGCCGAAGAGGCCCTGGGGGCGCAGGATCAGAAAGGCGATCAAGAAGGCGAAGCCGTAGAGGTCCTGGTAGGCCGGCGAGATGTAGAACGCCCCGAAGCTCTCGACCAGCGCCAGCCCGAACGCCGCGGCGACAGCGCCCGGCAGCGAGCCCAGCCCGCCGATGACGATGATCTCGAAGCCTTTGACCGTGCTGATGACCCCGTTCGTCGGATAGACCAGGAACACTGGCGCTAGCAGCGCGCCGGCCGCCGCCGCCAGGCCGACGCCGATCCCGAAGGCGATCATGTCGACGCGCGCCAACTGGATGCCCGCGGTCTGGGCGCCGAGCCGGTTCTGGGCTGCCCCGAGGAACGAGAGCCCGACCATGGTGTGCTTGATGAAGCCGTAGAAGAGGGCCAGGATGACCGCCGCGCCGATCGCCCCGGCCAGACGGCTGCCGTTGAGGCTGAGCCCGGCGAACGTGGCCGTCGGGAGATACTCTCGCGGGGACCACTGGTACGGCCCGGCCAGGATGATCGCCAGGTTCTGCAGCAGCACCGACAGGGCGATGGTGATGATCGTCGCATACTCGAAGCGACGCGCTTCGTCGTACTTGAACATCGGCGCCAGCAGGCCCCGCTGGAGGACCAGCCCGAGCAGGAAGACGGTGAACATCGCGACGGGCAGCGCGAGGTACCACCGCTCCGGCCCGAGGACGAGGATGATCAGGTAGTACTGGACGTAGCTCCCGATCATATAGAACTCGCCCATCGACCAGTTGATCAGCTTCATCACGCTGGCGATGAAGGTGATGCCGATCGCCATGAGGGAGTAGAGCGCCCCCATCATCAGCCCGACCGCCGAGAGCTGGGCCAGGATCTGGAGGTCCACTACCTCCGCACGTCTCCCGTCTTGAGGTTCGGCGGGTAGACGATCGTTGCCTGACCAAACTCCTGGTTCGACTCGGTGTACTGGACCATCAGGAGCGGCTGCTTGACGCGGTGATAATCCTCCCCCTCGGCCGGCGGGAAGTTCACGCCGCTCTGGTTCCAGGTCGTGAAGCTACCGGTCTCGAGCACTCGGACCAGCGACGGCCCTTCGATCGAGCAGGCCTGATTAATCGCCTGGGCCATCTGGAGGACGTTGCCGAATGCCGCCAACGTGCTGTAGAGGGCCGGCTCGTTGAACCGCCGCTCGTACTCCGACTGCATCCAGCGGCCGGCGTCGCTGAGCTGCTGCCGCGGATGGGAGTAGGCGACGAAAAGCATCCCTCGGCCCTGGTCGCCGGTGTTCTGCCAGAACTCGGGGCGGATCGGCAGGTCGTAAGAGACCAGCATCGCGATCTGGGGCATCAGACCAGTGTCGTAGGCTTGCTTGATCATCGTGTAGACCGGTGCCCCGACGCCGACGTTGTAGATCAGGTCTGGCCCGAACGACTTGACCTGGAGCAGCAGCGGCGAAATGTCCGGGGTCGTCCGGTCGAAGATCCAGTCCCGCAGCTCCACCCCGGAGGCGCCGGCCATGGCCTGCTTGAGGCTCTCGGCGTTGCCGGTCCCGTAGTCGGTGTTCTCCGCGACGATCGCCACCTTCCGGAAGTTGTTGGCCTTGATGAAGTCGGTGACGGCCAGCGAGCGGTCAGTGGTGATGACGTGGGTCTGGAAGGTGTACGCCTTGCGGTTCTTGGTGATGTCTGCCGACGACGACTGGGTCGAGATCCACGGCACCTGCAACTGGTCGGCGATCGGCTGAATCGCCAGCGAGACCGAGCTGTGGAACTGGCCGACCACGCCCGCGACCCGGTCATCCTGGGCCAGCTTGCGGAACCCGGCGATGCCCTGCTCAGGCGTCCCGCGGTCATCCGCCCGGACCAGCTCGATCGGGCCGGGCAGGGCACAGGACGGCGCGATGATCCCGCCCATCCGCATATTGACGTACTCGGCGCCCAGCTCGGCGCCCCGCACGATAAGCTGGCCGGCGGCGGCATCGCCCGGCGGCGAGAGC